>CAZLRQ010000091.1:0-9143 GCA_964562035.1 uncultured Rhodoferax sp.
GTGCAAGCCACTGGCCAACAGCAGCACGGCCATGCCAAGCCCACTGGCGGGCACCAGTACCCACAGCGCCAGCCCCAGCGCGGTGCTGGCCAACACCGCGCGCTCGCGCCACAGCGGGGCCACCAACTTCAAGCCCGGCGTGACCGCCATGGTGAACGCAGGAATCACCCGCCCGGCCATCACGCACTCGATCATCACAATCAGCGCCAGCCCCGCATGCAAAGGCGTGAGCGGCGAGACCGCCAGAACGCCCATGACGCTCAAATGAAAGGCCGTATTGGCGGTGGCCAGCAGTACCAGAATCACGCCCAAAGGCAGATTGCGGTGGTTGCGTGCGCGCAGCAGCAGCCGAATCAGCACCAGCGCCACCACGGGCAACAATGCCAGGTCCAGCGCCGCGTACACCGCATACGGCCCCACCACCGAGGCCACGCGCGCCGCGAGCCAGAGCAAGGCCAGCGCTGCCAGCGCAGGACCACGCGGCGTGGCCAGCCCGGTCCAGGCTTTGCCGGCCGTCATCAAAAAGCCAACGATGATGGCCACGGCAAAGCCAAACAGCATTTCATGCGCATGCCACAGCAAGGGCGCCACCGTGGGTGCAACCCTTGTTGCCAGCGGAGCCCAACCCAAAAACAAGGCCACCCACATCGGCACGATCAGCGCCGCCAGCAAAGCACCGCCCAGGTAAAAAGGCCGAAACCCCAAACGCAGCAGTGGCCAACCCTGCGGTTTTTGTGCAGCGGCTTTAACGTGCTCAAAAATAGGAAGCGGTTCAGATTTCATGGCGGTACGGCGGCGTGATGGCGCATTGATTTAATAAATGCATTCTAAATGCATCTTAAAGATCGGCCACCCTAAAATGGACCGCAAGACTTGACTGAGAGCCCACCAATGCGACTGACGGACTACACCGACTACACCCTGCGCGTGCTGATGTATTGCGCGCTGCACCCTGAGCGCTCGGTGACGATTGCCGAGTTGGCCGAAGGCCATGGCGTGTCCAAAAACCACCTCATGAAAATCGTCAACGACCTGGCTCGCCAGGGCTTGCTGCAGACCACGCGCGGGCGCGGCGGCGGTTTGCGTCTGCTCAAAAACCCGGCCGACATTGGCATTGGTGACGTGGTGCGCGCCAGCGAACCCGACTTCAGAATGGTGGAATGTTTTGACGCCGGCTACAACCGCTGCACCCTCACCCCGCAATGCCAACTGAAACAGGTCATTCAAAACGCCCTGAACAGTTATCTGACCGAACTGGACAAAGTGACCCTGGCCGACATCACCCGCGCGCCCAAGGCCACAGACCGTCCCAATGACGTCCACGCCGTGCCTCTTTACACCCTGAAAAAAGCGTTGCCCGGCGCTGCCTGAGCCCTCACAGCCAGCGTGTGCCAGCGCACAGAGTGGGGCCGGCCCGGCGCCTTACTATGGGCAATATGTCCTCACTGCCCCCCTCCGCTGACGCGACGTCAATCCCATCAGAGCCCACGGGGAGCCTGGACACCTTGAGCCGGCAAGAGGCCTTGATTCGCACCGAAGCGCTGCAAACCGCCATCTTCAACAGTGCCAACTTTTCCAGCATCGCCACCGACGCCAAAGGCGTGATTCAGATCTTCAACGTGGGGGCCGAGCGCATGCTGGGCTACACCGCGTTTGAAGTGGTGAACAAAGTCACCCCCGCCGATATTTCGGACCCTCAGGAGCTGATCGCCCGGGCCCGCGCCCTGAGTGACGAGCTGGAAACCCAGATTGCGCCCGGCTTTGAAGCGCTGGTGTTCAAGGCCTCGCGCGGCATTGAAGACATTTACGAGCTGACCTACATCCGCAAAGACGGCAGCCGCTTTCCGGCGGTGGTGTCGGTCACTGCGCTGCGCGATGCGCAAAACAACATTTTGGGCTACCTGCTGATTGGCACCGACAACACGGCGCGCAAACAGATCGAAGCCGAGCAAAAGCAGTTGTCCCAGCGCCTGCGCGACAACCAGTTCTACACCCGCTCGCTGTTTGAATCCAACATTGACGCGCTGATGACCACCGACCCGGCGGGCATCATCACCGACGTCAACAAACAAATGGAGGCCCTGACTGGTTGCACCCGCGACGAATTAATTGGCGCCCCGTTCAAAAACTACTTCACCGACCCCGACCGGGCCGAAGCCGCCATCAAGCTGGTGCTGGTCAAAAAGAAAGTGACCAACTACGAACTCACGGCGCGCGACCGCGACGGCCGCGAAACCGTGGTGTCGTACAACGCCACCACCTTGTACGACCGCGACCGGCGCCTACAGGGCGTGTTCGCGGCGGCTCGTGACATCACGGAACGCAAAGAGGCCGAGAAACTGATTCTTGACCTGGCCTTGCACGACTCATTGACCCGCCTTCCCAACCGACGTCTGCTGACCGAACGCCTGACCCAGACCATGGCGGCAGGCCAGCGCAGCGGACGCTACAGCGCGCTGATGTTCATGGACCTGGACAACTTCAAGGCGCTCAATGACACGCATGGCCACTACGCCGGCGACCTGCTGCTGATTGAAGTGGCCCAGCGCATTCGCCAAACCGTGCGCGAGGTGGACATCGTGGCACGCTTTGGCGGTGACGAGTTTGTCGTCATCTTGTACGAACTGAACATGGAGCGCGCCGAGTCCTGCGCCCAAGCGGGCCGGGTGGCCGAGAAACTGCGTGCCGCCCTGGCCTTGCCCTACAAGCTGGATTTCAAGGTTGATGGCAAAGGCGACACCCGCATTGAACACCGCTGCACGGCCAGCATCGGCATCACCGTGTTCATCAACCATGAAGAAACGCAGGCCGATATTCTGAAGTGGGCCGACGCTGCCATGTACCAGGCCAAGGCGGCGGGCGGCAACCAGTTTCAGTTTTACACCCCGCCAGACGCCGACAACGGACCGGCCACCCAGAGCATGGATTACGGCATGAATGCACTCTAGCCATCGAGGTGAAACGTCACCGGCTTAATGCGGGCGCTGCGACCGGGACTCCGATGGACATTGGCCAAACAGCTTGCGGTAATCGCTGGAGAACTGGCTGAAATGCCAAAACCCCCAGTTGGCGGCCACGTCGCGCACCGCGACAGGTGCGCCCGATGACGCGCGCAGGCTGCGCCGCGCGCCGTTCAGGCGAATCAGCCGCAGGTACTGCATGGGGCTGATGTTCAGCACGTCCTCAAAGCAATATTGCAGCGTGCGCCGGCTCACAAACAGGCGTTCACACAGCTCGGGCACGGTCACGGGCTGGTCGCGGTGGGCCAGCACATAGTCACGTGCCTTGGCCACAATGCGCTGGCGCCGCTCAAAGCTCTTGCTCACGCCGCTGTCGACCTGGCTGGTGTCCAGCAGCGTCAACAAAACCTCGGTCACCGCTTGCTGACTGGCCTGCCGGGCAAGCACTGACCCCGCCTCCTGCGCCAGCAGGCCGCGCAGGGTTTGCAAGCAGGCGGCACGGGCGGCCCCATCAACGTGCATCATTTCGGCGCGGCCCAACTGCGCCCAGTCAATCTGGCAGCCCAGGCTGTCAGCCGCGGCCACCAGGGCATCACGCTGGATGACGATGCCGTAAATCGTGTGCTCAGCCGGCGTCACCAGCTCAAATTCGCAGTGCCCTGGGCGCACCATGATCTGATCAATCCCGGCCACCCGGCCGTTGATGCGCGTGTTCGCTGTTTGATCTGTCAGACCAAACCAGAAGGCCTCAGGCTGGACGCAGCAAGACTGGCGCACCGCATGGCTGATGCTCTCGCGAAACACCTGGGTGTGGGGCAACTGCAGCTCCACCAGACTGCCCTGAAAACAACCCGGGGTGATCTGGTCGTAACTTTGTTCCCAATTGGTCAAGTTGTGGGCATGCTCATCAGCATCCTGAGCTTGAATGGCCCGAAGCTGGTGCAGCGTGCCCAACGGGGGTGCATCAAAGCGCGATTGATCAGCAGCAAAGGACGATTTGAGAGACATGGCGGGCGCCTTTGGGGTTCGGTTGGGACGGTTTTTAACAGCGTCCCGGGCGTGGGGGAATCAGGGCGATCCCGATTTTTCAAAAGTTTGCCGAAATTTAATAACGTCAAAAATCAGGAATCGGTAGAGTCAACAGCAAGCAAAAGCTATGCCCAAACCACCCCCTTGCAACCTCACATCCCTGGAACACGATTGGAAAAACGATGACGCCCGCAAATCCATTTCACATCCCTGACACCCTCAAACCCGTGCTCAACACCTTGCAGTTGTGGGGCATGGCCGTGGGCCTGGTGATCTCCGGCATTTACTTTGGCTGGAGCTTTGGCTGGGCCACAGCGGGCACGCTGGGCTTCACCATCACGGCGCTGTTCATTGCCGCCATGTACACCACCTTCATCTTTAGTTTCACGGAGCTGACCACCTCCATCCCGCATGCAGGGGGGCCGTTTGCCTACAGCAAGCGCGCGTTCGGGCCCAATGGCGGTTACCTGGCCGGTGCGGCCACGCTGATCGAATTTGTGTTTGCACCGCCGGCCATTGCCTTGGCCATTGGCGCCTACCTGAACGTGCAGTTTCCAGCGCTCGACCCCAAAATGGCGGCGCTGGGGGCCTACGTGGTGTTCATGACGCTCAACATCTTGGGCGTGCAGATTGCGGCCACGTTTGAACTCGGCATCACCCTGGTGGCGGTGTTTGAGTTGCTGGTGTTCATGGGCGTGGTCGCGCCGGGCTTCTCCATGGCCAACTTCGTCAAGGGCGGCTGGTCGGGCAGCGACACCTTCAGCCTGGCGGCCATTCCCGGCATGTTTGCCGCCATTCCTTTTGCGATCTGGTTTTTCCTGGCCATTGAAGGCGTGGCCATGGCCGCTGAAGAGGCCAAAGACCCCAAGCGCTCAATTCCCGTGGCCTACATCACTGGCATCCTGACCCTGGTGGTGCTGGCCATCGGCGTGATGGTGTTTGCCGGCGGCTCCGGCGACTGGACGAAGCTGGCCAACATCAACGACCCCCTGCCCCAGGCCATGAAAATGATCGTGGGTGAGAGCAGCGGCTGGCTGCACATGCTGGTCTGGCTGGGCTTGTTTGGGTTGGTGGCGTCGTTTCACGGCATCATCATGGGCTACTCGCGCCAGATTTTTGCGCTGTCCCGCGAGGCTTATCTGCCAGCCTACTTTGCCAAGGTCCACCCCCGCTTCAAGACCCCGCACCGCGCCATTCTGGCAGGTGGCGTGGTGGGCATTGCGGCCATTTTCAGTGACGAGTGGATCAAAATCGGGGGCATGACCCTGACCGCCAACATCGTGACCATGTCGGTGTTTGGCGCCATCCTGATGTACATCATCAGCATGCTGAGCCTGTTCAAACTGCGCCGCAGCGAACCGGGCATGGCCCGCCCCTTCCGCACGCCGTTTTACCCTTACTTTCCGGCATTTGCGCTGGTGGGCGCCTGCGTCTGCATGGTCACCATGATCTACTTCAACCCGTTGATCTTTGCGCTGTTTGTGGCGTTTCTGGCGCTCGGCTATGTCTATTTCCTGATGACAGGCCACCACCGCGCCCGTGCGATCACAATGCCTCATTTGGCCACTGACACCCACTGACCCGCCTTGACCGCACCGTGCAACACCCTCAGTACACCCACACCGCCGGCAGCAAAACCTACGGGTTTCGCGACCTGAAAGACCTGATGGCCAAGGCCACGCCCGAGCGCTCGGGCGACCGCCTGGCCGGGGTGGCGGCGCACAGCGCCGAGGAGCGCGCGGTGGCGCAAATGACGCTGGCGGCCGTGCCGCTGGCGACTTTTTTGAACGAGGCCCTGGTGCCTTATGAAACTGACGAGATCACCCGGCTCATCATCGACACCCACGACCGGGCCGCTTTTGCGCCAGTGAGCCACCTCACTGTGGGCGACTTTCGCAACTGGCTGCTCGGGGATGCCGCTGACACGGCCACGCTGACGGCGCTGGCCCCCGGCATCACGCCGGAAATGGCGGCTGCCGTGAGCAAGCTCATGCGCAACCAGGACTTGATTCTGGTTGCCCAAAAGTGCCAGGTAGTCACGCAGTTTCGCAACACCGTGGGTTTGCCCGGCCGCCTGTCCACCCGCTTGCAGCCCAACCACCCCACCGACGACGCCACCGGCATTGCCGCCAGCCTGCTCGATGGCCTGCTGTACGGCAGTGGTGACGCGGTGATCGGCATCAACCCGGCCACCGACAACGTGGCCCAGGTGGTCAAGCTGGTGACGATGATGGCCGACATCATCGGCCACTACGAGATTCCAACCCAGTCCTGCGTGCTCACCCACGTCACCAACACGCTGCAGGCCATCGAACGCGGTGCGCCGGTGGACCTGGTGTTTCAGTCGATTGGCGGCACCGAGGCCACCAACCGCAGCTTTGGCGTGAGCCTGGCCCTGCTGGCCGAGGCGCGCAGTGCCGCACTGTCCTTGCAGCGCGGCACGGTGGGCAACCACGTGATGTATTTTGAAACCGGCCAGGGCAGCGCCCTGTCGGCCAACGCCCACCACGGGCTGGACCAGCAAACCTGCGAGACCCGCGCCTACGCGGTGGCTCGCCATTTCAAACCCTTGCTGGTGAACACCGTGGTCGGCTTCATTGGCCCGGAGTACCTGTTTGACGGCAAACAAATCATTCGCGCCGGGCTGGAAGACCACTTTTGCGGCAAGCTGCTGGGCCTGCCCATGGGCTGCGACGTGTGCTACACCAACCATGCCGAGGCCGACCAAAACGACATGGACGTGCTGCTCACCCTGCTGGGCGTGGCCGGCTGCAACTTTGTCATGGGCATTCCGGGGTCAGACGACATCATGCTGAACTACCAGACCACGTCTTTTCACGACGCGCTCTATGCGCGCCGGGTGCTGGGCCTGCGGCCGGCGCCCGAGTTTGAGGCCTGGCTGCTTAAGATGCAGATTTTCAGCGGCGACAACGCCCGTTTTCAGCTCAACCCGGCGCTGCCGCCAGCGTTCCAAAAAGCCCTGTTGGGGCTGCCCCAGCCATGAGCGACACGCCCTCCCCCGTCACCGCCAACCCGTGGCTGGCGCTGCGCCAGTTCACCGACGCCCGCATTGCCCTGGGGCGCGCAGGCGTGAGCCAGCCAACCACGCCTCACCTGGCGTTTCAACTCGACCACGCCCGGGCGCGAGACGCCGTGCATCTGGCGCTCGATGCGCCGCAACTGGCGGACCAATTGAACGCCTTGGTAACCGTCGACCACCCAGCTCAACACCCCCGCCCGCCCTGCCTCACGCTGCACAGCGCCGCGCCTGACCGGGCCACCTACCTGCAACGCCCTGACCTGGGCCGCCGGCTGGACGAGGCCTCGCAGGCGACGCTGCGCGCCCTGGCCAGCCCGGAAGGGGGTACCGCAACACGCCCCTATGACATTGCACTGGTGGTGGTGGACGGCCTGTCGGCACGGGCCATTGAACAAAATGCAGCGCCTTTTTTGAACGCCCTGCTGCCCAGGCTGGCGGCGCAAGGCTGGTCGGTCGCGCCGATTTGCGTCGCGCTGCAAGGCCGGGTGGCCATTGGTGACGAGGTGGGCGAGCTGCTGGGGGCCAAGGTGGTGGTGGTGCTGATTGGTGAGCGGCCAGGCTTGAGTTCGCCCGACAGCATGGGCCTGTACATGACCTGGATGCCGCAAGTGGGGCTGACGGATGCCAGCCGCAACTGCATTTCCAATGTGCGCCCCGCCGGGCTGGGTCTGGATGACGCCGCCCACAAGCTGCATGGCTTGCTCACCCAGGCCCACCAGCGCCAGCTCTCGGGCGTGGATCTGAAAGACGAGGCCCAACCCGGCCTCGACATCGTTCAGTCACCCCAATTGAATTTTTTGCTCTGACGGGCTGTGAGGCGGGTGGCTCTATGGTGCAGCACTGATCCAGTGCCGCGCCAACCGCCTTAAATCAAATTACAAGCCAAATAGGGCTCTAGCCCTTATACAGCCTGCCTGAGTAGCTACAAAATATGAAGCAGACTACAGCTTGGCCGACACCCAGGCCAGCACGCTGGCCAAGGCCGCGGGCAACTTGGACGCCTCGGTGCCGCCGGCCATGGCCATGTCGGCCTTGCCACCGCCCTTGCCGCCCACTTGTGCGGCAATGAAGTTGACCAGCTCCCCGGCCTTGACCTTGCCCACGCTGTCTGGGGTCACACCCGCAGCAATTTGCACCTTGTCGCCGTCCACCGCGGCCAGCACGATGACGGCCGTTTTGAGCTTGTCCTTGAGCTTGTCCATGGTGTCGCGCAGGGTCTTGGTGTCAGCGCCTTCCAGGCGGGCAGACAGCACTTTGACGCCATTCACTTCCACGGCCTGGCTCATCAGCTCGTCACCTTGCGCCGAGGCCAGCTTGCCTTTGAGCGCGGCCACTTCTTTTTCCAGCGCACGGGCGTTGTCCAGCACCTGGCTCAGGCGCTCGTTCAACTCCACCACAGGCGCCTTCAGGGCACCGGCCGCTTGCGTCACGGTGTCTTCCAGGTTCTGCAAATAGGCCAGCGCGTTCTGGCCGGTCACAGCCTCAATGCGGCGCACACCCGAGGCCACGCCGCTCTCGGCCACCACCTTGAACAAGCCAATGTCGCCCGTGCGCTGCACGTGGGTGCCGCCACAGAGTTCGCGGCTGGAACCAATGTCGAGCACGCGCACGGTCTCACCATATTTCTCGCCAAACAGCATCATGGCGCCGGTGGCTTGGGCGGATTCAATGTCCATCACGCGGGCTTGCGCCTCGGCGTTGGCCAGAATCTCGGCGTTCACGCGGTTCTCGATCTCACGGACTTGCGCGTCAGTCACAGGCGCGTTGTGGGCAAAGTCAAAACGGGTGCGCTCGGCGTTGACCAAAGAGCCTTTTTGCTGCACGTGCGTGCCCAGCACTTCGCGCAAAGCCTTGTGCATGAGGTGGGTCGCGCTGTGGTTGCGCACGGTGGCCGCACGCACCATGGCGTCCACGTGGGCCGTCACCACATCACCCACCTTGAGCGTGCCGGTTTTCAGCGTTCCGTGGTGGCCAAACACATCGGCCTTGATCTTCTGGGTGTCGCCCACGTCAAACAGCCCGGTGTCGCAGAAGATGGCGCCCACGTCGCCCACCTGGCCGCCGCTTTCGCTGTAGAACGGGGTGGTGTCGAGCACCACCACACCACTTTGACC
>CAZLRQ010000092.1:0-1478 GCA_964562035.1 uncultured Rhodoferax sp.
GAAACGATCCAGCGCATTGCCAAGGGTGAGTCGGTCATGAGTTTGTTCTCGGATCAAGACAACCTGTTCTGATTCGGTCAAAAGTGGACCTGCAACGCGTGACAACACGCGCGGCAGGTCTTTTTAAAATCGGAGTCACACTGGTCGCGGTGGACTTCTCCTGGAGTTGATATTATGAAATTCGTCGCTTTTGAGCGTACCAAGCAGGGCACGGGTGCGAGCCGCCGTCTCCGCATCACCGGTCGTACACCCGGTATCGTCTATGGTGGCGCTGTTGAGCCATTGCAAATTGAAGTGGACCACAACGCTTTGTGGCACGCCCTGAAAAAAGAGGCTTTCCACGCTACCGTTCTGGACATGGAATTCAATGGCGCTGAGCACAAGGTCTTGTTGCGTGACGTACAAGTGCACCCATTCAAGCAGCTCATTCTGCACATCGACTTCCAACGCGTCGACGCCACCACCAAGCTGCACATGAAGGTGCCATTGCACTACAGCGGTGACGAAAATTCGCCCGCAGTCAAGACCGACGGTTGCATTGCCAACCACGTTGTGACTGAAATTGACGTGCTGTGCCTGCCATCGGATCTGCCAGAGTTCATCGCCGTTGACTTGAGCGGCCTGAAAAAAGGTTCATCGCTGCACCTGTCAGACATCGTGTTGCCCAAAGGTGTTTCCTCCGTGAAGCGTGGCAACAACCCGGTCCTCGTGTCTGTGGTGGCTGTTGCAGGTGCCGAAGTCCCTGCTGCAGAAGCTGCACCTGCAGCAGCAGCCAAAGGCGGCAAGGGCGCACCTGCGGCCAAAGCCCCGGCTGCCAAGAAGAAGTAAGTCTTCCAGCACACTCTGCTGAAAGCACATCAATGGCCCACCTCGGTGGGCCATTTTTTTAGGCATTTGCTCTGAGCGCTCCTTCATGATCAAACTCTTCGTGGGCCTGGGTAATCCAGGGCCAGAATACGAATCGACCCGCCACAACGCTGGTTTTTGGTGGATTGATGAACTGGCCCGGTCGCTCAAAGCCCCGCTGCAGATGGACAAGGGCTACCACGGCCTGGTGGCCAGAACCTCGGTCCAGGGGCAAACCGTCTGGTTGCTGGAACCGCAAACTTTCATGAATTTGTGTGGCAAGTCGGTGGCGGCACTGGCCCGTTTTTACAAAATTCAGCCCCAGGAAATTCTGGTGGTGCACGACGAGCTGGATCTGCCGCCCGGCGAGGCCAAGCTGAAACTGGGCGGTAGCCATGCCGGCCACAATGGTTTGCGCGACATTCATGCCCAACTCGGGACTGACAATTACTGGCGACTGCGGCTGGGCGTGGGCCACCCCGGCATCAAGTCCGAGGTCATTCACTGGGTGCTGAAAAAACCATCGCTGGACCACCGGATTGCCATTGACCAGACAATTACGCGTTCGCTCAAGGCACTACCGCACTTTTTAAGCGGGGAAATGGACAAAGCGACCATGCTGGTGCATACCA
>CAZLRQ010000092.1:1578-9092 GCA_964562035.1 uncultured Rhodoferax sp.
ATGCAGGCCACCGGGCACACCTGCACGCACTGCGGCTCGTCAAAGTGCCCCACGCACTCGGTGCATTTGTGCGGGTCGATTTCGTAAATTTCCGGCCCCAGGAAAATAGCTTCGTTGGGGCACTCGGGTTCGCAGACATCGCAATTGATGCATTCATCCGTGATGATCAAAGCCATGGCTTACCATCCGCTGGGTTAATCGAGTAATTCAGGCTCTGTTTCATGGGTCAAATTATCGACGGTCCGGCACCCCGGGGCCAACACCCTACTGACAACATGTTTTTGAGGCCTACCGGCTGCGCCCATGACTTCACCTCATACGCCCCTGCATGCGTTCACGGCACAGGCTTTGATCAGCGCCTACCGCCAAAAGCAACTGTCGCCGGTGGAGGTAGTGCAATCGGTTCTCGCGCACATTGAGCGTTGGGAACCCCATCTCAAGGCCACCTATTTGCTGCGACCTGAGTTGGCGCTGGCGCAAGCACAGGCCTCGGAGCGCCGTTGGCGGCGCGGTGAGCCGTGCGGCCCGCTGGACGGCGTGCCACTCACGCTCAAAGACAACATTGCCACCCAAGGCGACCCCATGCCCTTGGGCACAGCCGCCTCCGACCTCACCCCTGCCCCAAACCACGCACCACCGGCAGCCCGTCTGCTGGAAGCGGGCGCGGTGTTGGTTTGCAAAACCACCATGCCGGACTACGGCATGCTGTCCTCCGGTTTGTCGAGTTTTCATGCCTTGGCGCGCAACCCCTGGGACCTGCGTAAAACACCGGGCGGCTCCAGCGCTGGCGGGGGTGCTGCTGCCGCCGCCGGCTATGGGCCACTGCATTTGGGCACAGACATTGGCGGCTCGCTGCGCCTGCCGGCCAGTTGGTGCGGCATTTTCAGCCTCAAGCCCAGCCTGGGCCGGGTGCCGATTGACCCGCCTTACACCGGTCGCGCGGCCGGCCCCATGACGCGCAGCGTGGCCGATGCGGCATTGATGATGCAGGCCCTGGCCCAGCCCGATGCACGCGACAGCATGAGCCTGCCCCACCAAAACATGGCCTGGGACGACCTGGGCGCGGGTGTTGCCCCGTTGCGCGGGCTCAGGATCGGGCTGCTGCTGGACGCGGGCTGCGGCTTGCCGGTAGAACCAGAAATACGCGCGGCGGTAGAACGTGCCGCACTGTGCCTGCAACAGGCCGGTGCCCACGTCGAGCCACTCCTGCCGTTCCTCACCCCCGCCATGCTCGACGGCATGGACCACGCCTGGCGCATGCGTTCTCACCTCGATTTGGCGGCCCTACCGCCCGAGAAAAAGGCACTGGTCTTGCCCTACATCCGGCATTGGGCCGACAGCGCGGCAGCCATGACAGGGCCCGAGGTGTTTGCAGCAATGAGCCAGTTTCACGCCACGCGGGTAGCGACCGTGCGCGCCTGCCAGCCCTTTGATTTCGTCATTTCACCTACCGCGCCCATGCCTGCTTTTGCAGCGGAACTGCCCTCGCCCACCAACGACCCACTGCGCCCGCTGGAGCACATCGCGTTCACGGTGCCCTTCAACATGTCGGAGCAACCCGCAGCTTCCATCAACTGCGGCTACACCCGCAGCGGTTTGCCCATCGGGCTGCAAATTGCAGGGCGGCGGTTTGACGACTTGGGGGTTTTGCAAGTGGCCCATGCTTTTGAATTGCTGCGAGAAGCGCAACGGCCCTGGCCGACCCCACCAGCCGCTTGATCGGTATATCAGGAGCGCCCGAGCAGCCAGACCTTTGGATCTCGACCGCGACGACCGTGCTGCCGGGAACGGCGGTTTAGCGCCGGCTGAAACCCTTACTCTGGCCCAACCAGGTCCGACTCAGGCTCAGGCGAAGTCTTGACAATCATCACAGGCACGCCGGCTGAGTGCAGCACTTCGTTGGACACCGACCCCAGCAAGGCACTGCGCAACGTGCTCATGCCGCTGGCGCCCATGACAACCAGGTCACACTGGTAATTTTCCAGAATGTCGATCAAGGTGTGCGCCGGGTCACCCGAAGCCACCTCGCACTGGTAGCCCAAGCCCGCTGCTTTGAGAAGCGCCTCGGCCGGGGCCAGCGTGTGGGCTCCGGCGGCCGCACTCACCTGCTCAATGACGGCCGGGTCATGGGCCACCACCAGCTCATACAAGGTGGCGGGCTCCTGCACGTTGGCCAGCACCACGCTGCTTTGAAGGCCGGCCTGGGCCAGTTGAATCGCAAAGCGAACCGCCTCCAAAGCCACTTCAGAACCATCCACGGGTACGAGTATTTTCATTTTTATCTCCGGTTTGAATTAACGGCTAACCACTTTGGAATCAGGCCGCAAGCGGCCCACCACTATGGCTTGGGGGCCAACTGCTGCACTTTGGCCAGCAGCCGGGCATTCACCCCCGACGACACAAATTTATCGACCTCTCCCCCAAGTGTGGCAATTTCACGCACAAAAGTGCTGGAGATGAACTGGAATTTGTCGCTGGGGGTGAGGAAAACGGTTTCAACATCGGGCATCAAGGTGCGGTTCATGCCGGCAAGCTGAAACTCGTAGTCAAAGTCGGTGACCGCGCGCAGACCGCGCACCATGGCTTTGCCGCCACGCGCCACCACAAAATCACGCATCAGGCCCGAGAAGCTGGCCACCTCAACCTGCGGGTAGTCCTTGACGGCGTCGCGCACCATCGCCATGCGCTCGTCCAGCGAAAACATGGTCTTTTTATGGTGGCCCGCCGCCACCGCCACAATCACGCGGCCAAACAACTGGGTGGCCCGGCGCACCACGTCTTCATGCCCGAGGGTCATGGGGTCAAAGGTGCCGGGGTAGACGGCAATGACATCGTTGGCCATGGGTTTACCTGTTCAGGGGGTGGGTTGCCAGGGTGTGACTCATGGCAGGCGCTTGAGCAAATGCGCGTGCACGGCGCCCGCCTTCAGGTGGCGGTGCAAAGCCAGGCCGGCCAGGGCCAACTGCTCGTCCGACCAGCGCACGGGGGCCTCCAGGTAGACAAAGCCCTCAGACGCCACGGCGCGCGCGGCGGCGGTCAAGGCGGCTTCAAACTGGACTGAATCAAACGGCGGGTCAATGAACACGGCGTCCAGGCTGCCCGGGTCTTGGTGCTTGAGCGAGGCCACGCCGTCACCCCGCACGATTTGCGTCGCGCTGGCTTGCAACTGGGTTTGCACGCGCTTGAGTTGCGTCACCAGGGCGGCATCATGTTCCACCAGCGTCACCTCTTTGGCGCCGCGTGAGGCGGCCTCAAAACCCAGCGCGCCGGTGCCTGCAAAGGCATCCAGGCAGCGCCAGCCGCTCAGGTCCTGGCCCAGCCAGTTGAACAGGGTTTCGCGCACGCGGTCGGGCGTGGGGCGCAGGCCGGGCTTGTCGGCCACGGCGAGCTTGGTACGTTTCCATTGCCCACCAATGATGCGCACTTCATGGGCCATCGGCGTGGCGTGCTTGGGCACACGCGGTTTGCGGGGGAGTTCTGATTTTTTTAACTTCATCGGCAAAGCTTAACCCAAGCAACAGCAGCCGCGCCACTTCCGCTTTGGCAGGCCTGCCCGCCCGAGCCCCGGTACCAAGCGTAGCGCCACGGGTTTGCCACACCCGACGCCAAGGGACTTTGCCTACGGCGCGGCGCCCCCAGCCCCGAGCACCACGGTCACCATCTTTTGCGGCTGCAGCACCCGGGCAAAGGCGGTCTGAATGTCTTGCACGGTGACTTTCTCAATGCGCTGCGTCCAGGTGTCCAGGTAGTCCAGCGGCAGATTGTTCCAGGCAATGTTGGCCACATTGCCCAGCAGCTTGCGGTTGCTGTCCACCAGCAGTGCAAAGCCGCCAATCAGGTTGTCTTTGGCCGCTTGCAGTTCAGCCGGCGTGGGGCCCTTGGCCACAAACTCGGCCACCACATCGCGCGACACCTTGACGGCTTGCTCAGCCTGGTCGGGCCGGGTTTGCAAGCCCAGCGTGAAGGCGCCGGCGTGCAAACCGGGCGAAAAGTAGCTGGAGACGCTGTAGCTCAAGCCACGTTTTTCACGCACCTCCGTGGTCAGGCGTGACACGAAGCCGCCCCCACCCAAGATGTAATTGCCCACCGTGAACGCGAAAAAGTCCGGGTCTGTGCGCTTGAAGCCGGGCTGGCCCATCAGCACATGGGCCTGCGCTGATTCAAACGCAATGCGCTGCTCTACCGGCTGGCTCAGCGGCGCCACTTCAGCCACTGGCGGCAAGGCCGGGCAAGCCGCTGGGGTGGTGGTCTGGGCGGCACCTGGCAAACGGGCAAACAACTGCGTCACCAAATCGTCGGCCTGCGCCCGGGTGACCGCGCCCACCAGCGTTACCTTGGCACGACACGGGACGATCAGCCTGCGGTACGCCGCCGCCATGTCGACCACGCTGATGCTTGAGAGCGTGGCCTCGGTCATCTCGTAGCCATAAGGGTGCGCGCCGTACACCGCTGTGTTGAACGCCCGCGCGGCCAGGGTGGCCGGGCGGGTGTTGGCTTCTTTGAGCGAGGCGTTGAGCGACTGGCGCTCGCGGGCCCACACGGCGGCCGGGAACGCTGGCTGACCCAGTTGGCGCGCGGCCAACTGCACGGCTTTGGGCAACAGGTCGGGGTAGGTCAGCGAGCGCAATGAAAAGCTCATGCGGTCCGGGCTGGCGCTGGCACCAAACGAGGCACCCAGGTCAGCCCAGGCTTCGCTCAGGGCGTTTTCATCAAGGGCAGGTTGCGCCGCGCCGGGGCCTGCGCTGGCCAACACGCCTTTGCCTGTCATGCTGGCGGTCACACCGGCCAGGCCCGCTTGGGCCACCGGGTCGCGCCGGCTGCCGGCATCAAAGTCAATTTGCACATCGACCATCGGAATACCCGGGCTTTGGGCCAGATACACCTGCACGCCCGAGGGCTGGGTCCAATGCTCAATGGGAATGCCCGCCCACGCTGAATTTATAAGAAAAAGGCCTGTAGCCCCCGTCAGTATTGCGCGAGTAGCTATGTTTTTAATAGTTATCATCCAAGTGCTTTCAGTGCCGGCTACCGGCGGGTGGCGTGCGCGGCTTGCGTGCGGTGTCCAGGGGTTGCGGCTGCAGCACCGCCACGGTGAGCTGGTCGTCACCAAAGTACTTGGCCGCCACCGCCTTGACCTGCTCGGCAGTGACCGCGCGCAGGCGCTCAATCACCCGGTCGCCCGCGTCCAGCGGCAGGCCTAGCGCCCAGTGGCTGCCCAACTCACGCGCCTGGTTAAACACCGAATCGCGCTTGTAAACCTCACCCGCCACCCACTGGGTTTTGACGCGGTTCAGCTCGGCCTGGGTCACGCCGTCACGCGCCACCCGGGCGATTTGCGCGCGCAAACCGGCCTCGACTTGCTGCGCGGTCTTGCCCTGGGCGGGCACGCCCCCCAAAATAAAAAGTTGCGGGCCACGGCCCCACAGGCCGTTGTAGGCGCCCGCGTTGTCGGCCACGCGGTCGTCGCCTTGGGTGAGGGCGCGTTCGAGTCGGGCACCGCTGTAGCCGTCCAGCACGGCGGCCAGCACGGTCAGCGCCAGGGCGTCGGCGTTGGCCGCGGCGTCTGGCGCAGCGGGTGACGCGCTGGCGTCCAGCGCGGTCAAGCCGGGCACCTTGTAGGCCATGGTCAAAGCGGCCTGCTCGGCCGGCGCCTTGAAGTCGAGCCGGCGCACACCCACCTGCGCGGGCTCGGTGCGCGGCTTGCGTGCGGCCAACGGGCGTGGCGCGATGCCGCCGTAATAGGTTTCAGCCAGTTGGCGCACCTGCGCCACATCAACGTCCCCCGCCACCACCACCGCGGCGTTGGCCGGCACGTACCAGCGCTGGTAAAACTCACGCGCGTCAAGCGGCGTCATGGCCTCCAAGTCGCTCATCCAGCCCACGATGGGGCGGCGGTACGGCGAGGCCACGAACACGGTGGCGTTGAGCGCCTCGTTCATCAGGGCGCGCGGATTGTCTTCGGTGCGCAGGCGGCGCTCTTCCTTGACCACTTCGAGTTCACGCTTGAATTCTTCATCGGTCCACTGGTTGTTGGCAAAGCGGTCGGCCTCCAGCTTCATCACATCGGCCAACCGGCCTGAGGGAATTTGTTGGTAGTAGCCGGTGTAGTCACGCGCGGTGAAGGCGTTTTCGCGCCCGCCCAGTGCCGCCACCTTGCGCGAAAACTCGCCGGGCTTGAGCGTGGGGGTGCCCTTGAACATCATGTGCTCCAGCACATGGGCCACGCCCGAGGTGCCGTCCACCTCGTCCATGGAGCCCACCCGCACCCACAGCATGTGCACCGCCGTGGGCGCGCGGCGGTCGGGTTTGACGATGACGGTCAGGCCGTTGGCCAAGGTGAACTGCGTGACCTCGGGCGGGGTTTGCGCTTGCGCTGCCGGGGCAAACCACTGGCACGCCAACAGGCCCAACAGGGGTAACAGGCGGGGCAAAGCCCGTGAGGGCAAATGAGGGCTTGAGGAGGGCATGGGTCGTTTCATAGAATGGTGTGATTCTAAAAACCCACCCAATGTTCAGTTTTTTCAAAAAAAAGCCCCCCGCCCCGGCGCCCGGTGACGCATCCGCCGTAGCGACCCCACCGGCACCCGCCGCCAAAACAGCGGTTGCCGCGCCCCACCCGGCCCCGCAAACCGGCACGCCCACCCCGGCTTTGGCCAGTGCGCCAGAGCGCAAGTCGTGGATTGATAAGCTCAAAACCGGCCTGCGCAAGACCGGCGCCAGCATTGCCACCGTCTTCACTGGCACCCAGATTGACGACGCGCTGTACGAGGACCTGGAGTCCGCGCTGTTGATGGCCGACACCGGCGTCAAGGCCACCCAGCACTTGCTGGACGACCTGAAGCGCCGGGTGAAAGAGGCCAAGGCCACCGACCCCGCCGCCGTCAAGGGCCTGTTGGTCGAGTCCCTCACAGAACTGCTGCTGCCGCTGGAAAAGCGCCTGGTCATTGGCCAGCACAAACCCACGGTGATGATGGTCACCGGCGTCAATGGCGCGGGCAAAACCACCTCCATTGGCAAGCTCACCCGGCATTTGTCAGACCAGGGCACCTCGGTGCTGCTGGCTGCGGCAGACACCTTTCGCGCGGCAGCGCGCGAACAGCTCAGCGTGTGGGCCGAGCGCACCACGGTCGAAATCATCAGCCAGCAGGGCGGCGACCCGGCTGCGGTGAGTTTTGACGCGGTGACTGCCGGCAAGGCGCGCGGGCGCGATGTGGTGCTGGTGGACACCGCCGGGCGCCTGCCCACGCAGTTGCACCTGATGGAAGAGCTCAAAAAAATCAAACGCGTGGTGCAAAAAGCCGACCTCACCGCGCCGCACGAAATACTGCTGGTGATTGACGGCAACACCGGCCAAAACGCGCTCACGCAAGTCAAAGCCTTTGACGACGCGCTGCTCCTCACCGGCCTGATCGTCACCAAACTGGACGGCACGGCCAAAGGCGGCGTGCTGGCGGCCATCGCGCGCGAGCGGCCCATACCGGTGTATTTCATTGGTGTGGGCGAAAAGCTGGAAG
>CAZLRQ010000093.1:0-9076 GCA_964562035.1 uncultured Rhodoferax sp.
CTGGAACTGCTGGTCAGCCTGCCCGACAGCAAACTGGAGAAAACCATGCTGCAAACCACGGCCCGTGACATGGCCAAGGAAGTTTGACATGGGCTTGTTTGAACGCTACCTGACCCTGTGGGTCGCTTTGGGTATTGGCGCTGGCGTGGGCCTGGGACTGGCCATGCCGGGTGCTTTTCAGACCATTGCCGCGCTGGAGTTTGCCCACGTCAACCTGGTGGTGGCCGTGTTCATCTGGGTCATGATTTACCCGATGATGATCCAGATTGACTGGTCGGCGGTGAAAGACGTGGGTAAAAAGCCGCGTGGCCTGATGTTGACGCTGGTCATCAACTGGCTCATCAAACCCTTCACCATGGCGGCTTTGGGCGTGCTGTTTTTCCAGTATGTATTTGCACCTTGGGTAGACCCGCAATCGGCCAGCGAATACATCGCCGGCATGATTTTGCTGGGCGTGGCGCCCTGCACGGCCATGGTGTTTGTGTGGAGCCAACTGGTCAAGGGTGACGCCAACTACACGCTGGTGCAGGTCTCCATCAACGATCTTGTCATGGTGGTGGCGTTTGCCCCGATTGCCGCATTTTTGCTCGGCGTGACCAATATCACGGTGCCCTGGGAAACGCTGGTGCTGTCCACGGTGCTGTATGTGGTGCTGCCGCTCATCGCCGGCATGGCCACGCGGCATCTGTTGCAACGCCGCTCAAGGCACGCTGTGGGCGACTTTGTGGCACGCCTCAAGCCTTGGTCGGTGATTGGGCTGATTGCCACCGTGGTGCTGCTGTTTGGCTTTCAGGCCGAAACCATTGTGGCCAAACCGCTGGTGATTGCCATGATTGCCGTGCCGCTGATTCTGCAAAGCTACGGCATTTTTGCAATTGCCTACGTGGGTGCCAAGCTGCTCAAGCTGCCGCACAACGTGGCCGGCCCGGCGTGCCTGATTGGCACCTCCAACTTCTTTGAGTTGGCGGTGGCTGTGGCCATCTCCTTGTTTGGCCTGAACTCTGGCGCGGCGCTGGCCACCGTGGTGGGTGTGTTGGTAGAAGTGCCGGTCATGCTGTCGCTCGTGGCCCTCATCAACCGCACGCGCCACTGGTTTGCGCCGGCGCCACTCATTTCATAAACACGCCCAAACATGAGCAACATCACGATCTACCACAACCCCCAATGCGGCACCTCGCGCAACACGCTGGCGCTGATACGCAACACCGGCACCGAGCCGCGCGTGGTGCACTACCTGGAAACGCCGCCAACGCGTGCTGAACTGGTGGCACTGATTGCCGCCACAGGCCAGCCCGTGCGCGAGATCATGCGCAGCAAAGAGGCCATTTGCCAAGAACTGGGCTTGGCGAACCCAAGCCACACGGACGACGCGCTGATCGACGCCATGCTGGCCCACCCCATTCTTATTAACCGGCCCATCGTGGTCACGCCCCTGGGCACGCGGCTGTGCCGGCCGTCCGAGTTGGTGCTGGACATCTTGCCCCAGCCCCAGCAAGGCGCCTTCACCAAAGAAGATGGCGAAGCCGTGGTCAACGCCCAAGGGCAACGGGTCTGAACCATGAGCCAAACCTTGAACCACCTGCCGCAGCTCGACGCCACTCTGTTTCACACGCCTGACCCGGCGCAACTGCGCCCCGCGACGCCCAGCACCCACGCCCCGCGCTTCCTGCTGCTCTACGGCTCTTTGCGCGAGCGCTCATTCAGCCGCCTGCTGACCGAAGAAGCCGCGCGCCTGCTCACGGTCATGGGTGCCGAGGTCAAAATCTTCAACCCCAGTGGCCTGCCCTTGCCCGACGATGCGCCAGAGAGCCACCCCAAAGTGGCCGAGTTGCGCTCACTCACCCTGTGGGCCGAAGGCATGGTGTGGTGCTCGCCCGAGCGCCACGGCGCCATGACCGGCATCATGAAAAGCCAGATTGACTGGATCCCACTGACGGCCGGCGCAGTGCGCCCCACCCAGGGCAAGACGCTGGCGGTGATGCAGGTGTGCGGTGGCTCACAGTCGTTCAACGCGGTGAACCAGTTGCGCGTGCTGGGGCGCTGGATGCGCATGCTGACCATCCCCAACCAGTCGTCGGTGGCCAAGGCGTTTCTGGAGTTTGACGAGGCCGGGCGCATGAAGCCCTCGCCCTACTTTGACCGTGTGGTCGATGTGATGGAAGAACTGGTCAAGTTCACCCTGCTCACGCGTGATGTGGGCCCCTACCTGGTGGACCGCTACAGCGAGCGCAAGGAAAGCGCCGAGGCGCTGATGAAGCGCGTGAACCAGCCCGCGCTGTAGGGCGGGCTGGACGGCAATGCGCTGAAGTTTTTACTCGGCGGTGGCCGTGGCCTTGAGGCCAATCACGCTTTGCGTGGCTTTTTGCACTTCGGCCAGCGTGCTTTGGTTGGCCTCCACCACGGTCTTGAACACGTTGACGGCGGTCTCGCTGCGTACCGCGCTCTCTGTGGCCACGGTTTCCACCAAGGTCGCAAACTCTTTTTGTGCTTCGGTCACTTTGGTGGCCATCTGGCGCTTGAACTTGGCCGCCGAGTCGTCAGCCAGCAACTGGAAATGGCGGGCGTAAGCGGTCGACTGCTCCTTGACGGGCTGCAGCAGCTCGGCTTGCTGGGCCAGCACGTCTTTGGGGTTGTGCACTTCCAGCGTGGTTTTCAGGTGGTTGAGCGACTGGCCAAAGATGGCTTGCGTGGCGGCCAGGTTGGCTTCCAGCAGTTTTTCAAACCCGGTTTTGGTGTTGGCGGTCAAGTCGGTGAGCGCCTTGAGACCGGCGGTATTGGTGGCGATGATTTGCGCGAATGAGTACGACATAAGAACTTTCTTAACGAGATTTGTTGCAGTGCAGCATAAACCATATTCAGGGAAAACCCTAGGGTTTGGTACCCAATTTCAGGTAGTCACTCATTTTGCTTGCATGACGGGACTCCGTCGCGCTCTGCCCGGTCAGGCCTAAATCAAAATACATAGCTACAAAAGCATATGGTGAAAGGGCTAGAGGCCTAAAAGACCAATATTTTAATGATCGGCTTCAGCCACACAGCACCCCAACGGGCTGGCGCACCACTTGCAACGTGACATGGTCAATGCCAAAGCGCACGTGCAACTGGGACGCGGCCTCCTGGTAAAAAGCATCGTCGGGCTGAGCGCTGGGCATAAGCAGGTGCGCTGTGAGTGCTGTGCGCGAGGTGCCCATGGCCCACACATGCAGGTCGTGCACGCCCTGCACACCGGGCAGCGTCAGCAAATAGGCCCGCACTGCCACAGCGTCCACACTGTCGGGCACGCCATCAAACAGCAGGTGGAGCGACTGCCGGAACAAGCTCCAGGTGCCCAGAAAAATGACCGCAGCAATCAGCAAACTCACCACCGGGTCCAGCCAGACCCAGCCCTGCCAAAGCGTCAGTGCGCCCGCAATGACCACGCCGGCCGACACCAGCGCATCAGCCGCCATGTGCAAAAAAGCACCGCGAATATTCAGGTCGTTGGCGCGGCCCCGCATGAACAACAAGGCCGTGACCGTGTTGACCACGATGCCAATGCCCGCCACCACCATGATGGTCACGCCCTGCGCAGCCACGACCGGCTCGGGTGACAACAGCCGGCCTGTGGCCTCCCAGGCCAGCGCACCAATGGCCATCAGCAGCAGCAAGGCGTTGGCAAACGCCGCCAGAATGGTGCCGCGCTGCCAGCCGTAGGTGTGGCGCGCATTGGGCTTGAGCTGGCCCGCCAGCGCGCCACCCCAAGCCAGCACCAGCCCGGCCACATCGCTCAGGTTGTGCCCGGCATCGGCCAACAAGGCGAGCGAGTTGATGCGCCAGCCGTAATACGCCTCAATGGCCACAAAGCCCAGGTTCAGCGCAATGCCGATGGCAAAAGCGCGGTTGAAATTGGCGGGCGCGTGGCCATGGTCGTGGTCGTGCTCGCTCACTCGCGCTCCATTTCCAGGTAGGTCTGGTTGGCCAGTTGTGGAATCCACACGTCGGCGTGCTTCAGGTGGGCAAATGGCTTGCCGTCAAACCGTTTGACGGCACTGCTGATGTCTTCACCGTCTTCAACGGCTTTGCCCATGTGTGCACGCAGGGCCCGCAGCAAGTCGCGCGTTTGGGCTTGCGCCGTGGCCAGGTGGGTGACCTGGCCGTGGCCGGGCACGATCAATTGGGGCTTGAGTTCATCAATCACCGCAAACGACGCCAGCCAGGTCTTGGTGCGGCTCACCGGGTGCAGGCCCAGCACGCGGTCCACATAGACCACATCACCACTGAACAGCACATTTTTTTGCGGCAACCAAACCACCCAGTCGCCCGGTGTGTGGCCGCCGCCGCGGTGTTTGAGTTCAAACACGGTGCCCCCCAGTTCCAGCCGCGTCTGCGCGTCATTGACAAAGCGGCTGGGCAGCGTGGGCACGGTGCCGTCCAGCCGCTCCTTGAGCACCTTCAGCCCCGCCATGTGCTCTGCCGCGCGGGCGCTCATATCAGCTTGCGCGCTGGCGTGGGCGATGGTCTCGATGCCCTGGGCCTTGAAGTAGCCGTTGCCCAGCCAGCGGTGGTCCTGGTCACCGGTGTTGATCACCCACTTGACCGGCTGGCTTGTGACTTTTTTGGCCGCCTCGTGGATTTTTTGGGCCGACTGCCACGTGGCGCCCGCGTCAATCAACACGGCCCCGGCGGGTGTCACGACCAAACCAATGTTGGCGTTCAGGCCCTCGTTCTCATAAGTGCGGCCTTCCAGATCGCCCACATAGGCGTAAACGTCGGCCGTGACCGGCTTGAACACCACGTCCACCGCCCAGGCCGGCAGGGTCATGAGCGTTGCGGTCAGGCTCAGGGCCAAGGCTATTTGGGAAATGACGGGTTTCATGGCATATTTTCAATAAAAAAGGCCTCCAGCCCTTACTGGTAAAGCACGATTAGCTATCAATAAAGAAGCATTTGACAAGCACCTTGCGGACGCCTCAACCCGCATCAGGACGCCGTCGCTTCGTCTGTGCCGCTGTCGCCCTTGCGGGCTTTCAACGCCGCGCCAATCTCGTCGCCCGCTTTGGCGCCTTTGTTATGGGCCAGGGCCAACTGCGGGTGGGCCTGGGTGCGTCCCCTGGTGACTGGTTAAGTTAATACTAATATAACAATACGCACACGCCGACTGTGGATAACCCTTGAAAGGCATGGGCCAGCAACTTTGACCCAGTCAAGGAACCGGCGTGGCCCTCGTGCAAGAATGGGCAATGTCCCCCGATTCCGAACCACAGCGGCTACAGGCCCTGCACAGCTACCGCGTTCTCGACACCCCGTCCGAGCGGGTGTACGACGACCTGACCCAGCTCGCCGCCCAACTCCTTGACATGCCGATCGTGCTGGTCACCCTGCTGGACGAAAACCGGCAATGGTTCAAGTCCCGGGTGGGGCTGGACCTGACACAAACGCCCCGCAGCATTGCGTTTTGCGATGTGGCCATCCGCACGCCGGGCATCACCGTCATTCCCGACGCACGACTGGACGCCCGCTTTGCCCACAACCCCTTGGTGCTGGGCGAGCCGGGCATCCGGTTTTATGCGAGTGCGCCGCTGGTCACGCCAGAGGGCGATGCTGTCGGCACCCTGTGCGTGATTGACCGCGAGCCCCGCGTGCTGTCCGAGGCCCAGTGCGCCACCCTGATCGCCCTCTCAAACCAGGTCATGACGCAGCTGAACCTGCACAAAAGAAACCTGGCGCTGTCACAAGCCCTGGCCGAACTGGCGACCGAGCGCGACCAGTTGCACCAGCAAACGCTGGCGCTGCAGGCCAGTGAAGAGCGGCTGGCCCTGGTGCTGCGCGGTGCCAACGAAGGCTGGTGGGACTGGGACCTGGCCACCGACCAGCGCTACTACTCCCCACGCGGCTGGCTGATGCTGGGCTACCAACCGGACGAGCTGCCCTACGACGATGCACTTTTTGTACGGCTGACCCACCCGGACGATCGGGCGCAGTTGAGCCACAAGCTGTCTACCGCCATTCGCAGTCAAGACGCCTTTTTTGTGGTCGAAATACGCCTGCGCCACCGGGCGGGGCACTTCATCACGGTGCGCTCCAGCAACTTTATATTGCGCGACGCCAAGGGCTGGGCCGTCCGCCTCTCGGGCACCAACACCGACCTGACCGACCGCAAAAATGCCGAGCGAGCCGAAAAAGCGCGCCAAGCCAGCCAGGACAGCTACGAGCTGCTGTTCACCAACAGCATGGACGCCGTGCTGCAAACCATCCCGGACGGCAGCGTGGTGGACGCCAACCCCGCCGCCTGCGCCATGCTGGGATGGAGCCGGGACGAGCTGTGCAGCCGCGAGCGAGCCCAGTTGCTCGACTTGAGCGACCCCCGACTATCCGCGCTGCTGACCGAACGCAGCCGCAGCGGACGGGCACAGGGTGAACTGACCATGATTCGTGCCAACGGTGAGCGCTTTCCGGTTGAAATTTCATCCGCGTTGTACCGCGACGACCAGGGGGCCACGCTGGCCAGCGTGGTGTTTCGGGACATCACCGAGCGCAAGCAGGCCGAGGCGGCCATGCACCAACTGGCCTATTTCGACGCACTCACGGGTCTGCCCAACCGCCGCCTGCTGATAGACCGCACTTTGCACGCATTGGCCGCTGCCCAGCGGGCGGGCCAGGTGGGCGCCCTCGTCTTCATTGACCTGGACAACTTCAAGCAAATCAACGACGCCCAGGGCCACGCCGTGGGCGACCAGCTGCTGGTGCAAGTGGCCCAGCGCCTGAGCGGACTGCTGCGCGCCCAGGACACCGTGGCCCGCCTGGGGGGCGACGAGTTTGTGGTGCTGGCCTGCGACCTGGGGCAGCAGGTGGAAACCGCCGCGCGCGCCGCCATGAACCTGGCCCAGAAAATACGCGAGGCGCTGGAACAGCCTTACACCATCCAGGGCCACGTCTACAGCAGCACCGGCAGTCTGGGCATCACGCTGTTTCCCAAAGAGGGAGAAAAGGTCGACGACTTGCTGCGCGAAGCCGACACCGCCATGTACCAGGCCAAGGAGTCGGGCCGCAACCGCATCACTTTTTATGAGTCGGCCATGCAGGCCGATGTGCAAAATCGCCTGGCGCTGGAACAAGACCTGAAAAAAGCCGTGGCCGCCGAGCAACTGGAGGTGTATGTGCAAACCCAGGTGGAAGCCAGTGGCGCCGTGGGCGGCGAACTGCTCTTGCGCTGGCATCACCCGGTGCGCGGGGCAGTGCCACCGACCCACTTTATTCCGGTGGCCGAGGAGTCGGGGCTGATTTTGCGGCTGGGTGACTGGGTGGTGCGCCAAGCCTGTGAGGCGCTGGCCACCTTGCACGCCGCGGGTCGCCCCCTGACCCTGTCGGTGAATGTGAGCCCGCGCCAGTTCCGCCAGGACGACTTTGTGGCCCGCATCCAGGGCATTCTGGCGGCCACCGGCGCCCCGGCCAGCGGCCTGATTCTGGAGGTCACCGAGGGGCTGCTGATCAAAAACTGGGAAGACACCGCCGCACGCATGACCGAACTGGTCAACCTGGGCGTGCGTTTTTCGATTGACGACTTCGGCACCGGCTACTCCAGCCTGGCCTACCTGAAAAAGCTGCCCTTGTTTGAACTGAAGATTGACAAGAGCTTTGTGCAGGACACGCCGGGTGACCCCAACGACACGGCCATTGTGCGGTCCATTTTGTCGGTGGCGCAGCACTTGAAGCTGCGTGTGGTGGCCGAAGGGGTGGAGACCCGGGCGCAGGCCGATTTTCTGACCCTGAGCCAGTGCAACTGTCTGCAGGGCTACCTGTTTGCCCGGCCCGTGCCCATGGCCCAGTGGCTGGCCGAGCAGCTGGGTGACGTGCCACGGCGCCAGCCAGAGGCCCTGGCGGCTTCGGTAAGTGACTGATCTAAAATCAGTTTTTTAAACCACAGCCTCTGGATGTACACCATGAACCGCTGCCCCACACACCGACCCACACACGGTCCTGTCTCCACCCGTCTGCTCGTCTGGCTGGCGCTGGGTGCCGCTGCCGCCCTGCCTTTGCCGGCGTCGGCCCAAAACCTGTTGCGACAGTTCCCCGCTGCCGCCTTGCGCGGCACGCTGGAGGTAACCACGCCACCCGAGGTGCTGATCAACGGCCAGCCCGCCCGCCTGTCGCCCGGTGCGCGCATCAAAAACACCAACAACGCCCTGGTCATGTCCGCCTCGCTGGTGGGCAGCAGCGTGTTGGTCAACTACCTGCGTGACCGGCAGGGCCTGGTGCACGAGGTGTGGCTGCTCAGCCCCACCGAGGCCGAAGAAAAGCGCGCCGGCATGGGCACGGTGTACAACTTCAGCTTTGGCGCTGACGCACAACAGCGCAAGAACGACGACGGCAGCACACCGTTTGAGCCCTTGCCCATTTTTTCGCCCCAAGCGCCCCAGTAGCCGCAAACCACCGCCTGGCCTGTACGGCGATGCCGCCTGACAGGCGCCGCGCCACCCACCTGCTTATTTTTAGAAGAAATAGGGCTTCAGCCCTTATTAAGCAAGCACAAGCAGCTATTTAATCAATAGCATTCAATTGAAAACCACCATGTCCAAAAAAGTCTTTATCAAAACCTTCGGCTGCCAGATGAACGAGTACGACTCGGGCAAGATGGCCGACGTGCTGAACGCCGCCCAGGGCTACGAGCCCACCGACAACGTGGACGAGGCGGACCTGATTTTGTTCAACACCTGCTCGGTGCGCGAGAAGGCGCAGGAGAAAGTGTTTTCCGACCTGGGCCGCGTCAAGCACCTGAAGAAAAAAGGCGTGTTGATTGGCGTGGGCGGCTGCGTGGCGAGCCAGGAAGGCGCCGCCATCATTGAACGCGCGCCCTATGTGGACGTGGTGTTTGGCCCGCAAACCCTGCACCGTCTGCCGCAGATGCTAAGCGCACGTGATGCGCAAAACCGCTCGCAAGTGGACATCAGCTTTCCCGAGATCGAGAAGTTTGACCACCTGCCACCCGCCCGCGTGGAAGGCGCCACCGCCTTTGTGAGCATCATGGAAGGCTGCTCCAAATACTGCAGCTACTGCGTGGTGCCCTACACCCGCGGCGAAGAGGTGAGCCGCCCGTTTG
>CAZLRQ010000094.1:0-9074 GCA_964562035.1 uncultured Rhodoferax sp.
CTCTTGTGCGCGCTCGGCAATGGCTTTTTCTTCCGCCTTGAAGCCTTTGGTGCGAAAAATCGCGCCCAGCAAG
The DNA here is from genome assembly GCA_964562035.1 of uncultured Rhodoferax sp. Lineage (GTDB taxonomy): Bacteria > Pseudomonadota > Gammaproteobacteria > Burkholderiales > Burkholderiaceae_C > Rhodoferax. The sequence goes on from CAZLRQ010000094.1 coordinate 74, forward strand.
CCCGAACCGGTGCGGATGTGGCGCCCCACCATCACATTCTCAATCGCCGTCATTTCGGCAAACAGGCGAATATTCTGGAAAGTGCGGGCAATGCCAGCCTTGGCCACGTCATGCACCGCAGTGGGCCGGTAGGTCTTTCCGGCCAACTCAAAGTTGCCGCTGTCCGGGGTGTAGAGGCCTGTCAACACGTTGAAAAACGTGGTTTTGCCAGCGCCGTTGGGCCCGATCAGGCCATAAACCTGACCGCGTTTGATCTTGATACCCACATCGCTCAGAGCCTGCAGTCCACCAAATCGTTTGGAAACGCCGGAGACGTTCAGTACGTTGTCACTCATGGTCAGCCTTTCGTGTTCTGCAGCGATTTGCCATGCTCAGGCGAAGGCCACAAGCCGCGGGGCCGCATCAGCATGATGACGATCATGGCCAGGCCAATCAACAATTGACGCAGGATGGACGCATCCAGGCGGCCATCGGTCATGGCCTGCAAAGGCCCCGCCACATAGCGCAGCACCTCGGGTAAAGACGCCAGCATCACGGCGCCCAAAATCACACCGGGCAAATGCCCGATGCCGCCCAGCACCACCATCGCCACGATCATCACCGACTCCATCAAACTGAAAGATTCGGGCGACACAAAGCCCTGGAACGACGCAAACATGGCGCCCGACACGCCGCCAAAGGTGGCGCCCATGCCGAAAGCCAGTAATTTGAGGTTGCGGGTGTTGATGCCCATGGCCTTGGCGGCAATTTCGTCCTCGCGAATCGCCATCCAGGCACGCCCCACGCGGGAATACTGCAGCCGGTGCGAGATCAGGATACTGATGATCACCATTGCCAAAAACAGGTAGTAGTACAGCGACACCGAAGCGATCTCGAAACCACCCACACTGATTTTCTTGCCCAAATCAACGCCAAAAATGCTGAACGAGTCAATCTGGCCCAAGCCCTTGGGGCCGTTGGTGATGTTGACCGGGTGGTCCAGGTTGTTCAAAAACACCCGGATGATTTCGCCAAAACCCAGCGTCACGATGGCCAGATAGTCACCGCGCAAGCGCAGGGTAGGCGCCCCGAGCAAGATGCCCAGCATGCCCGCCAGCGCGGCCGCCACCGGAATCACGATCCATACCGGGGTGTGAATGCCATTGGGAAACATGGCTGCAATGGCCGGAAACGCATCAAACAAATGCGGCGATGCCAGTAGCGCGTACATGTAGGCGCCGATGGCAAAGAAGGCCACGTAGCCCAAATCCAGCAGACCGGCGTAGCCCACCACAATGTTCAGGCCCAGTGCCAGCAGCACATAGAGCAAGGCCATGTCGGCAATCCGTACCCAGGCGTTACCGAAGCCCTGCAGCACCAGCGGCAGCACCAGCAGGCCAATAGCCGCCAGCACGAAGAGAATGATTTTCTTTTGTTGCGTCATGGTGCGGCTCCTCAGGCGCGGTCGGCCACGCGCTCACCCAACAAGCCCGAGGGCCGCAGCGTCAGCACAATGATCAACACAATAAAAGCAAAAATGTCGGAGTAGTGGCTGCCCAGCACGCCACCGGTCAGGTCCCCGATGTAACCGGCCCCCAGCGACTCGATCAGGCCCAGCAAAATGCCACCGACCACTGCACCGCCCAGGTTGCCAATGCCCCCCAGCACCGCAGCCGTAAAGGCTTTGAGGCCCGGCAAGAAGCCCATGGTGTGGTGCGCAGTGCCGTAGTTGGCTGCCCACATCACGCCGGCAATGGCCGCCAGCACGGCGCCAATCACAAAAGTAGCCGAAATAACCACGTCGGGCTTGACGCCCATGAGCGCGGCCACGCGGGGGTTTTCAGCCGTGGCACGCATGGCGCGCCCCAGCTTGGTGTAGTGCACCAGCCACATCAGCACCGCCAGCGACACGGCGGTCAGGCCCAAAATCAGCACCTGGGTGGGCGAGATCACGGCGCCCGCAATGTCGAACGGCGTGCTCGGCAGCAAGGTCGGGTAAGACTTGTAGTTGGGCTTCCAGATGATCATGGCCAGTGCCTGCAACAGGATGGACATACCAATGGCCGTGATCAGCGGCGCCAGCCTGGGACTGTTGCGCAAAGGCCGGTAGGCCAGCTTTTCAATCACGAAGTTGAGGGTGGCGGCCACCACGCAGGCAATGACCAGCGAGAGCAACAAGATCACATAGCCGGGCGTGCCGGGCATGGCGTCTTGCATGAGGCCAATGATGCTCCAACTGGTCAAGGCCCCCACCATAAGCACTTCGCCATGGGCAAAGTTGATGAGGCCAATGATGCCGTACACCATTGTGTAGCCCAGGGCTACGAGGGCATACATGCTGCCCAACACCAGACCGTTGATGATCTGCTGTATGAAAATATCCATGAATTTCTCCGATTTTTGGCCGGTGCTTGAGTCAACACCTTGATGACGCACTGGGCGGCCTTGTGGGCCCCACCAACACACAAGCAATAAGCTTGCCAACATCAGGTCACCGGCAGATTGCTGGACGCGATTGTAGCCACGGGGTTCGGGCTAAAGAGCACCGCCATGGAGGGGTTTACCCTTGCGCAAAACCTCTATCAGGAACTGTTACCCAACATCAGTTTTATTGATTGTTCAGCTGTTTCAGTTGGCGCAACTTATCTGCAATCCGGATTTCCAGCCCCCGCTCAACCGGCCGGTAAAAGCTTGGGGGCGCCATGCCCTCCGGCAAATAGCGCTCGCCAGCGGCAAAACCACCGGGTTCATCGTGCGCATAGCGGTAGCCCTTGCCGTAATCCAGTTCTTTCATGAGTTGGGTGGGCGCATTGCGCAGGTGCATGGGCACGGGGCGGGTGCCGTCTTTTTTGACAAACGCCTTGGCTTCGTTAAAAGCTTTGTAGACCGCATTCGATTTGGCGGCCACAGCCAAATACACCACGCACTCGGCCAACGCCAACTCTCCCTCTGGCGAGCCCAGCCGCTCGTAAACGTCCGCCGCATCCAGCGCCAGACGCAGGGCCCGCGGGTCGGCCAGGCCAATATCTTCTGCGGCCATGCGAATGAAGCGTCGCGCCAGGTAGCGCGGGTCAGCGCCACCATCGAGCATGCGCACAAACCAGTACAGGGCCGCGTCCGGGTCCGAGCCGCGCACCGACTTGTGCAACGCACTGATGGTGTCGTAAAACTGCTCGCCGCCTTTGTCATAGCGGCGCATGCGCTCGCCCAACACCTTGAGCAGCCACACATCGGTGATCTCGGTCAGTTTTTCCTGCGTGGCGGCCACGGCCAGCGTTTCCAGCGTGTTAAGCAGACGCCGGGCATCGCCGTCCGCATAGGCAATGAGTCGCTTGGCCGCTACGCTTTCAATAGCTGGAACCGCTTGTATAGCAAGGGCTCTGGCTATTATTTGCTCTAAATCCACCGCATTGAGCGCTTGCAGCACATACACAGCCGCACGTGACAGCAAGGCCGAGTTCACCTCGAATGACGGGTTCTCGGTGGTCGCCCCAATGAAGATGAACAAACCGCTCTCCACATGCGGCAAAAAAGCGTCTTGCTGGCTTTTATTGAAGCGGTGCACCTCATCCACAAACACCAAGGTGCGCCGCCCGCCCTGCCCTTGGGCCACCTGCGCTTTTTCCACGGCCTCACGAATGTCCTTGACGCCACCCAGCACGGCACTGATGGTGATGAACTGCGCGTCAAACGCATCGGCCATCAAGCGGGCGATGGTGGTCTTGCCGGTGCCTGGCGGCCCCCACAAGATACAACTGTGCGGCTGCCCCGACTCAAACGCCAGTTTGAGCGCCATGCCCTCGCCCAGCAAATGCGTCTGGCCAATCACTTCGGCCAGGGTGTTGGGGCGCAGACGCTCCGCCAGCGGCGCGCTTAACGTGCTCACTGCCGAATCACATCAGCCCCCACGGGGGGCTTGAACTGAAACGTGCTGGCGGCCAAGTTCGGGTTGGTCTCGAAGCGCTTGAACGTCAACACCGAGCGCTGGCCAAAACTGTCCAGAATCTCCAGCGCGGCCAACTCGGCCGGCTTGGCATCTGCCAAGCGAAAGCCCACCCGAACCGTCTCCAACTGGCCATCTTTGGCTTTGGGCGTTGCGGCCACCCACTGCAAGCCGTCCCGGTCGGGTGCATCGGCCAAGGTGAAATCAGCTTGCAGGGCACGCAAATCAGGCGCCGCGGCAATCAGCGCTGCCGGCGTGGAGCCGAGCACCGTCGACTGCTTGCGCGCCGTCACCTGGTTCAGGTCCAGATCATGCAGCCACAGCGTTTGCCCGTCCGCCACAATGCTTTGCTCAAAGGGTTTGGTGTAGTGAAACTTGAACCGACTGGGACGGGAAAACTCAAAAGTCCCACTGGACGTTTTGACCCGGGGCTGCTGCCCCTCACGGGCTGGTGACGTCACCACCTGGGTGAAGTCAGCGCGCCCGGCCTTCACGGTCTTGACAAAAGACTCCAGGCTTTCCAGGCCGCCAGCCCTTGCACCACTTGATAAAGCAGCTATTAAAAACAGAGTAAACAGACTTTTTTTCATTCAATAACCTTTATTCAGCGCGTGCTGGCACCAAAATTTCGCGTTGGCCGCTGGTGCTCATCGCGCTCACCAGACCGGCGTTTTCCATGTCTTCCACCAACCGCGCTGCGCGGTTGTAGCCAATCTTCAGATGGCGCTGAACCAGAGAAATACTAGCCTTGCGGTTTTTAAGAACCACTTCCACGGCCTGGTCGTACATCGGGTCTTTCTCCCCACCACCGCTGCTTCCGTCGCCCAAGGCATCGGCCTCACCATCGACCGTGCCGCCTTCGAGCACACCCTCGATGTAATTGGGCTCACCCTGTGACTTGAGGTAGCTGACCACACGGTGCACCTCTTCATCACTCACAAACGCCCCGTGCACCCGAATGGGCAGGCCGGTGCCGCTGGGCATGTAAAGCATGTCGCCCATGCCCAGCAGGGCCTCCGCCCCCATCTGGTCCAAAATGGTGCGGCTGTCGATCTTGCTGCTGACCTGAAACGCAATACGGGTGGGGATATTGGCCTTGATCAGGCCCGTGATCACGTCCACGCTGGGGCGCTGGGTGGCCAAGATCAGGTGAATGCCGGCCGCACGCGCTTTCTGGGCCAGCCGGGCAATCAGCTCTTCGATCTTCTTGCCCACCACCATCATCAGGTCGGCCAACTCGTCAATCACCACCACAATGTGCGGCAGGCGGTCCAGCGGCTCGGGCGACTCGGGGGTCAGGCTGAAGGGGTTGTAAATAAACTCTTCGCGCGCCTTGGCCTCGTCCAGCTTGGCGTTGTAGCCAGCCAGGTTACGCACACCCATTTTGCTGAGCAACTTGTAGCGGCGTTCCATTTCAGCCACACACCAGGTCAGGCCATGCGCAGCCTGGCGCATGTCGGTCACCACTGGGCACAGCAAGTGGGGAATGCCCTCATACACCGACATCTCCAGCATCTTGGGGTCGATCATGAGCAGTCGCACATCATGGGCTTCGGCCTTGTACAGCAAGCTCAAAATCATGGCGTTGATACCCACCGACTTGCCGGAGCCCGTGGTGCCTGCCACCAGCACGTGCGGCATCTTGGCCAAGTCTGCCACCACCGGGTTGCCCACAATGTCCTTGCCCAAGCCCATGGTCAGCATGGACTTGGCCTCGTGGTAGACCTGTGAGCCCAAAATTTCGGACAGCTTGATGGACTGGCGCTTGGCGTTGGGCAACTCCAGCGCCATGAAGTTCTTGCCCGGAATGGTTTCCACCACGCGAATCGACACCAGACTGAGGGAACGCGCCAAGTCCTTGGCCAAGCCCACAATCTGCGAGCCCTTGACACCCGTGGCGGGCTCAATTTCGTAACGCGTGATCACCGGGCCGGGTTGGGCCAGCACCACGCGCACCTCAACACCAAAGTCCTTGAGCTTTTTCTCGATCATGCGGCTGGTCATCTCCAGCGTCTCGGGCGCCACGGTCTCCTGCTTCAACAGTGCAACGTCAAGCAAGGCCACCTGAGGCAGCTTGCTGTCAGGCATTTCGGTGAACAAAGGTTTTTGCCGCTCTTTGGCCACGCGCTCACTTTTGGGCACCTCGGCCATGACAGGTTCAATCATCACTGGCTGGGGATGTTGCTCGGTGCTGTCCTTGCGCTCGACCTTCACCACTTTTTCGCGGGCGCGCGCCGCCTGCTGGCCCAGGGCAATGTCCTGCGCAACCTCCCGCTGGTTACGCCGTGACTCCACCTGAAAGTACAACCACGCCCCCAGCCGCTCCGCCACCTGCCCCCAGGAAAACCGAAACACCAGGGACGTCCCGACCAAGCCCAGGGCAATGGCCAGCAAACCAGAGCCCGCAAAGCCCAGCCACTGCACAGCCAAGGGTCCCAACAAGTAGCCCACGATACCGCCACCGTGCCCGGGCAAGCGCACTTCCAGGCTGTAAAAGCGCGTCCACTCCAGCATGGCACTCGCACACAGCAGCAGCACCAACCCGAGCCAAAAAGCCAGCCGCCCCGACACCAGCCGGGACAAGAGCGAGGGAGCAGCATCCGGTTTGGCCGTCATCAACTCTCGCTCACGCAACCAGCCTGCCAAGCTGGACAACCAGACGCGAAAACCAGCCGCAAGGCACCACCACACCGAGAAACCCAACAAAAAATAACTGCCGTCCGCCAACCAGGCACCCACAGGCCCGGCCGCGTTGGCAACTTCACCGCCGTTGCCGGAAGTTGACCAGGCAGCATCACCCAGGGAATAGCTCAACAGGGCCAAAAACCAGAACAACAAAACCAACAAACCAGCCGCCAGGCCCAACTCACCGGTGAAGCGCGCCAGACCCGAGCGGGCCGGAGCGCCTGCCGTGCGCGAAGAATGATTAAGGGTATTGAGTGAATAGGTCATAGCAAAGTGGGAACACCGAGCCAAACAAGCTTAACCCGGTGATTGGAAAAACAAAGTGTGTTAGCGGGGGACAGCCCGCCGTTCCTTGAGGGCGATGGCACCGCCCTCCAGGGTTTCCAGAAAACCCTGCTCCTCAAAATCGCGCATCACGCGGCTGACCATTTCACGCGAGGCGCCCACCATTTTGGCAATATCCTGACGCGAGATTTTTTCGCGGATCAGCAATTGATGCCCGCCATCGCTCACGGCACTGCTCATCAACAACTTGGCCACCCGGCCATAAACATCCATCAGCGCCAATGAGCCAATTTTTTCATCGGCCTGGCGCAATCGGCGCACCAGGCCCTGCATGACCGCCAGCGCCATGGCCGAGTTATCGACCAGGCAGCGCGTGAACGCCTGACGCCCCAACACCAGTGCATCGGTTTGCACCTCAGCTTCCACGCTGGCGGAGTGGGGTTTGTGGTCAATCAGGCTCATCTCGCCCAAATAGTCACCGGGCTGCAGACTGGCCAAAATGACTTCACGTGACTTGCGGTCGGTCATCAACACGCGCGCCCGCCCGGCCAGGATGATGAAAAGAGCATCTGATTTTTTGCCCTGCTCAACCATCAATTCACCGCGCTTGAAGCGGCGCTTTTCCACCGCGCTTGACAACAGGGCTGCCTGCTCGGGGGTCATCATGGCAAACAACGGCACCCGGCAGATCAAATCCAAATTGGTCAGCATCGACATCGCATCAACCTTTTTCAAGTGGTGGGGACCGTTGTTTTCCTACAATCAGGCCGATTCCGGCGCCGGCTGACCGCACCGCTTCGCAAATGTTCGGGTTATTGAATTCACGCACAGTGCGCTGAAATATACACGGCGCCCCCCACTTTTTTAGAAGGTTCTCACCATGTCAACAACACGACACGCCCGGGTTTTGATTCTCGGCTCCGGCCCCGCCGGCTACACCGCCGCCATCTACGCCGCACGCGCCAACCTCAACCCCCTGCTGGTCACCGGCATCGCCCAAGGTGGCCAACTGATGACCACCACCGAGGTCGATAACTGGCCTGCCGATGTTCATGGCGTGCAAGGCCCCGAACTGATGCAGCGCTTTCAGGAACATGCCGAGCGTTTCAAGACCGAAATCGTGTTTGACCACATCAACAAGGTCGATTTCAGCAAGCGCCCGTACACCCTGACTGGTGACAGTGGTGAGTACACCTGCGACTCGCTGATCATTGCCACAGGCGCCTCCGCCAAATACTTGGGTTTGCCCTCAGAGACCGCTTTCATGGGGCGCGGCGTGTCCGGCTGCGCGACTTGCGATGGTTTTTTCTACCGCAATGAGATTTGCTGCGTGGTGGGTGGCGGCAATACGGCTGTCGAAGAAGCGCTGTACCTGTCCAACATTGCCAGCAAGGTGTTTTTGGTCCACCGCCGTGACAAGTTCAAGGCCGAACCCATTTTGGTGGACAAATTGATGGAGAAGGTCGCTGCGGGCAAGATTGAGCTCAAGACCTTCAACACCCTGGACGAAGTGCTGGGCGACCAAAGCGGTGTGACTGGCGTGCGACTGAAAAATGTTGACACTGGTGCGACCGAAGATCTCACGCTCAAAGGCTGCTTCATCGCCATTGGCCACTCGCCCAACACCGACATCTTTGCCGGTCAACTGGACATGGCGGGCGGCTACATCGTCACCCAAGGCGGCCTCAAAGGCTTTGCCACACAGACCAGCGTGCCCGGCATCTTTGCTGCGGGCGACGTGCAGGACCACGTGTACCGCCAGGCCATCACCAGCGCGGGCACCGGTTGCATGGCCGCGCTGGACGCGCAGCGGTTTCTTGAGCAGGAATAAAGCACTCTATAATCGTGGGCTTTGCTGATCTCAGCCTGTGAAGGCACAGGGTCGGCATCAGGGTTACCGCCACCCTTTTTTTGGCGAGGTGAGGCTGAAGCGATTGCAAGCATGTTGATTTATCAACATGCTGTGACTGCGACAGCCGTTCAAGAAGTATCGGAGTGTCCTCATGGCACGCGTATGTGAAGTCACGGGCAAAGGCCCCATGGTCGGAAACAAAGTTTCCCACGCCAACAACAAAACCAAGCGCCGGTTCCTGCCGAACCTGCAATACC
>CAZLRQ010000095.1:0-9020 GCA_964562035.1 uncultured Rhodoferax sp.
TACAGGGCTGCAGGCCAATTTGACTTAAAAACACGCTGCGTGATCCATACCCACAGCACGCACTGCGTGGCCCTGACCTTGCGGCCAGGCGCCCCTGAACAGGCTGAGCTGCTGCCGGCAGTGACGCCGTATTTCGTGATGAAGGTCGGCCATGTGCCACTCATCCCCTACCACCGCCCCGGAGACCCGGTGGCGGCGCAATTGGTGGCGCAGACCATTGCCCGTTATGGCCAGAGTGGCACGCCCATCCGTGCCGTGATGCTGTCGCGCCTGGGCCCCAACGTGTGGCACGACTCGCCGGCCGCCGCCATGGCCACCCTGGAAGAACTGGAAGAAACCGCCCGGTTGGTGAGCTTGAGTGCTGTCGCGCCCGAGCCCCTGACCGAACCCCAACTTGAAGAACTGCGCCAGACCTTTGGCGCCCGCTGGTAAACCGCTATGCCTCAATTTGCAGCCAACTTGTCCATGCTCTACCCCGAGCATGATTTTCTGGACCGTTTTGAAGCCGCCGCGCGCGATGGCTTCAAGGCCGTCGAATATTTGTTCCCCTACGCCTTCCCCGCCGCCGAGATTGCCGCGCGCCTGAAGGCTCACGGCCTGCAGCAGGTGCTGTTCAATGCCCCACCGGGTGACTGGGATGGGGGCGAGCGCGGCCTGGCCTGCTTGCCCGGGCGCGAAGCTGAGTTTCAGAGTGGCTTTGCCCAGGCGCTGGACTATGCCGCCGCCCTCAACTGCCCGCGTGTGCATGTGATGGCAGGGCTGCTGCCCGCCGGCACCGAGCGCGCCGCGCTCTACCCCACCTACGTGAGCAACCTGCGCTGGGCAGCGGGCGAGGCGGCCAAGCAGGGCGTGAACGTGCTCATCGAGCCGATCAATACACGTGACATTCCCGGCTTCTTCCTGAACCGCCAGGACCATGCGCACCAGGTGATTGCTGATGTGGGTGCCGCCAACCTCAAAGTGCAGATGGACTTGTACCACTGCCAGATTGTGGAAGGCGACCTGGCGATGAAGCTGCGCCAGTACCTGCCCACCGGTAACGTCGGCCACATCCAGATTGCCGGTGTGCCGCAGCGCCACGAGCCCGATCTGGGCGAGTTGAACTACCCCTACCTGTTCTCGGTGCTGGACGAGCTGGGCTTTGACGGCTGGGTGGGCTGCGAGTACCGGCCCAAATTGGGCACGCAGCCGGGCGGCACGTCGGCCGGGCTGGGTTGGCTCAAGCCTTATCTGTAACGCACAGGACACCACCATGACAAACAACGTCAAACCCACTGTCGGCTTCGTTGGCCTGGGCATGATGGGCCGGGGCATGGCCAAGCATGCGCTGGCCAAGGGCCACCCGGTCGCGCTGCTGATCCGCAAGCCTGAAGACGAGGCGCGCTGCGCCGAACTGCTCGCTGCAGGCGCCACACCCTTCAAAACCATTGCCGAGGTGACGGCTGGCGCCAACGTGCTGATCATCTGCGTGACCGGTTCTCCGCAGGTCGAAGAGGTGGTTTTTGCCGAGCACGGCGTCCTGCAAGGTTTGCAACCGGGTTGCGTGGTGGTGGACTGCTCGACGTCGCAGCCCGACTCCACCCGCCGCGTGGCGGCCGCCATTGAGGCCAAACAAGGTCAGTTTCTGGATGCCGCCATGACCGGCACCCCCAAAGATGCCGACGAGGGTTCGCTCAACTTGCTGGTGGGCGGTGAGCCCGCCGTGCTGGCCCGCGTGCGGCCGGTGTTTGAGACGTTTGCCAAAAACATCTTCTACTGCGGCGCCGTGGGGGCCGGGCACACCACCAAGCTGCTGCACCAGTTTGTGGTGCTGGGCAACGCCGCCATTCTGGCCGAGGCGTTTGCCTGTGCGGGTAAAACCGCCGTGAACCTGGAAGTGCTGTGCGATGTGATTGCCTCCGGGGGCGCCAACAGCACCGCCTTTCAGCGCCTGCGCCCCTTTGTGCTGGAGGGCAATGACCAGGGCTTCCGTTTCTCGCTGGCCAATGCCCACAAGGACATGCGCTACTACACCAGCATGACCGGCGAGGCGAAAGTCGTGTCCTTCATTGGCGACGCTGTGCACAACACCTACACGGTGGCGGGTAACCTGGGCTACACCACCCAGTTCATTCCGCATTTGGTGACGACGTTGACCACCCTCAATGGCCTTGGTGGCACGGATACCACACCAGCGGCAGGCACCCCATAACCGGGCTCAGTCCAGCGTTTTGAGCCAGGCCACCACCTGGTTGGTGGCGACATCCGGTGTGTCGGCATGGCCTGCCTGCACGACCAGGTACTGGCTCTGGGGGTGCGGTGGCAACTTGGCATAAGCATAGGTCTCGCCCGCTGGGTAAAGCGGGTCTGCCGTGCCGATCACCCACAGCACGGGAACAGCTTTTTTGAAGGCCGCCGACGTACCGGGCATGTGGCCCAGGCCATCGGGGTCAAAGTAACTCAATAGCGTGTTGGCGCTCATGCGCATGCTGCGGCGCTTGCCCTGGTTGAGGTCATCCATGGAGAGTCGCTCGCTACCCTTGCCGGCCATGATCAGCGTACGCGCCTCATCCACTTCGGTTTTGCCAATGCCCCTGTCATAGGAAAACCTGGGTGAGTGGCCTGGTGCCAGTGCCAGCACGCCATCGGCGTTGCCTACAGTAGCCATGTAGGCGAGGGCGGCATTGGCGCCAAAACTCTGGCCGCCCACCAGGACTCGCCGGAAGCCCTCCGCCCGAAATGCCTGAACCTGCGCTTCAATTTCTTGCAGCGCCACGGGGTAGGGTTCGTCATAGGACCGGCGGCCCGACCATGGCATGTCCAGCGACTTGACTGTGCAGGTAGGGTCAATGTTGCGCGCAAAAACCGCCAGATACTGCGGCGAACCCCATTTGCCGTGCATCAGTACCAGCGCGCAGCTTTTGTCCTGGGCTGGCGCAGCCAGCGTCAACAACAGGCCGAGTGTGAGGAGCAGGGTCGTGCGTGTCCCGCGGACGTCGGGCCAGGAAAATATCGGTTTGGAGAACATCATTTTTTTCATTCCAAAATTCTACGAGGCTGTCTGCCAAGGCGTCTCTGCGGGAAATCCCGAGATCGCGTCATTCACCGCACAATAATACGATTTCAACTCCACGGGGTATCTTTCTTATGGCACTTGCGTCGCCTCATCAACGGCAATGGCAGGGCACCGCACTGGTCGTCCTGCAGTTTGGCCTCTTGCTACTCTTGGCGTTGATGGCGGTGCCCCGGACGTTTCGGGGTGAGTGGACATTACCGAGCCTCGGGTTGGCAGGGCTGTCGATTGCGTTGGCGATCTGGACGCTGGCACACAACCGGTTGGGCAATTTCAATATCCACCCGGCACCCAAGGCCAACGGGGTGCTGATCACCAGCGGACCGTACCGGCGCATCCGGCATCCCATGTACAGCGCAGTGCTGCTGGGTGGGGCAGCGCTGGCCGCAGCGGCCGAACCAGGCTGGGCTTGGCTGCTTTGGTCCGCGCTGCTGGGCGTTTTGTGGGCCAAGGCCAGTTTGGAAGAAGTCTGGCTGCGTGAGCACTACCCACCGTATGACGCCTATTGCCAAAGCAGCAAGCGCTTCATTCCCGGGGTGTTGTAGCCTTTAGCAACTGCCTTGGCGCTGCGTTTTGACATAGCGTTTCAGAATCAACGCCGAGAGCTTGAGTGGGGCGTTGCGCACAACTTCAGGCACCCAGCGCGGGCAGTTCATGGCAAACCGGGTGGCCCAGCGGGTCAGCGGGCGCACCCACTGGGTGGCTTCGGCAAACTGCTTTTTCTCGGCCGCGTTCATCAAGCCGGGCTTGGCCGGCTGCCGTGCTGGCTTGGGGGTGGGCGCATTGACAGGCGGCTTCACGCGGTTTCCAGTTCACGCAAACCCAGGCTGTCCAGCGCTACTGCCAACTGCGCCACGCTGCGGTCCACGTTGTGCAGTTTTTCGAGGCCAAACAGGCCCACGCGGAAGGTCATGAAGTCGGCCGGCTCGTCGCACTGCAGCGGCACACCAGCGGCGGTCTGCAGGCCCAGCGCCAGAAATTTCTTGCTGTTTTGCACGCCTGCATCGTCGGTGTAGCTCACCACCACGCCAGGCGCCTTGAAGCCCTCGGCCGCCACGCTTTGAATGCCCCGGCGCTCAAACAGCGCGCGCACCTTGGTGCCCAAGGCCTGTTGCTCGGCCTTGACCTTCTCGAACCCGTAGGCGCGGGTTTCCTGCATCACCTCGCGCAGGCGGGTCAGCGCGTCAGTGGGCATGGTGGCGTGGTAGGCATGGCCACCCGCCTCGTAGGCTTCCATGATTTGCAGCCATTTTTTGAGATCGCAGGCAAAGCTGGTGCTGGTGGTGCCGTCAATGGCGGCGCGGGCACGGGCACTCAGCATCACCATGGCGCAGCAGGGTGAGCCGCTCCAGCCCTTTTGGGGTGCGCTGACCAACACGTCCACGCCCGTGGCTTCCATGTTGACCCACATGGCGCCGGAGGCAATGCAGTCCAGCACAAACAGGCCACCCACCTCGTGCACGGCGTCACTCACGGCGCGCAGGTAGTCGTCGGGCAGGATCATGCCGGCCGCAGTTTCCACATGCGGCGCAAACACCACCTCGGGCTTTTTGGCCCGGATGGTGGCGACCACCTCGTCAATCGGGCAGGGCACCCAGGGCGATTGCTTGTCGGTGCCGGTGCGGCGTGCCTTCAGCACGGTGGACTCTGACGGGATGTGGCCCATGTCAAAAATCTGCGTCCAGCGGTAGCTGAACCAGCCGTTGCGAATGACCAGCGCCTTTTTGCCTGTGGCAAATTGCCGCGCCACCGCCTCCATGCCAAAGGTCCCACTGCCCGGCACCAGCACCGCGCTGGGCGCGTGGTACACCTCCTTGAGGATGCTGGAGATGTCTTTCATCACGCCCTGAAAGCGTTGCGACATGTGGTTAAGCGCGCGGTCGGTGTACACCACCGAAAACTCCAGCAAGCCGTCGGGATCGATGTTGGGCAGTAGTCCGGGCATAGGGTGCTCCTGGTTGTGTTTGTTGGTTTTAAAAAATCAGCTTATCACGCACGCAAGGCGCGCGCATTGACATTTACCCCTTGCCGTCACGGGGCGTTTCTGCCTCGACCGCCTGCAACAACCAGTCGGTGAAAGCGCTCAGCGCGGGGCGCGCGTCGTCTTGCTGGGGGCATACCAGGTAGTAGGCGCGCTCACCGGGCAGGGTCTGCTGGCAGGCCACCACCAGTTCGCCGCGGGCCAACTCAGGTGCCACCAGCAGGCGCGGCACCAGTGCCACGCCCAGGCCGCAGCAGGCGGCCGCGGCGGTCATGGAGAACAGTTCAAACCGCGGCCCCGCCATGGCCTGGGGCGCGTCCACGCCCAGGGCCTCAAACCAGCGGCGCCAACTGTCCGGGCGGGTGCTTTGCTGCAGCAAAGGCAGTTCGGCCAGGGCTTGGGCGGTCAGGGTGTGCTGCGTGCCTAGCAGCTGCGGGCTGCACACCGGCACCATGTCTTCCGGCATCAGCCGCAGCGCGCGCGTGCCGGCCCAGTGGGCCACTTGCTCCGGTGTGCCCGCGTACAGCGCGGCCTCAAAAGCGGTGTCGGCAAACAGGAAGGGCCGGGTGCGGGTCTCCAGGTGCAAAGTAATTTCCGGGTGCTGCTGGCTCAGCGCGGGCAGGCGCGGAATCAGCCACCGCGTGGCAAACGTGGGCACGGCGGCCAGTTTGAGCGTGCTGGAGCGGCCCGGGCTGCTCATCACGTCCAGCGTGTCCTGCTCCAGGGTCTGCAGCCACGGCCCCACTTGGCGCGCGTAGTCGGCGCCCCGGTCGGTCAGGGCCACGCCATGCCGGGTGCGGCGAAACAGCGTGATACCCAAAAACGTTTCCAGCGCCGTGATTTGCCGCGACACCGCACTTTGCGTCAGCGCCAGTTCTTGGGCAGCGCGGGTGTAACTCTCGTGGCGCGCCGCGGCTTCAAAGCACAGCAGGGTGTGGGTGGCGGGAATTTTGCGGCGCATGGGTCAGGTCCGGGTGGCGTCTATCAGGTGGGTGTGCTGGCGGCGGGCGGCCGCCAGGCGCTCTGGGTCCAGGGTGGCAAACACCAGCGTCTCATTGCGCGCCGCCTGTGCCAGGACGGCGCCATCGGGGGCGGCCACGGTGCTGAGTCCGCCGTAGTGCAAGTCCCCTTCGGGCCCGGTGTAGTTGGCGTAGGCCAGGTAGACCTGGTTTTCGTAAGCGCGCACCGGCACCAGGGTGGTGGCCACAAAATCGAAATCAGCCATGTTGGCGGTGGGCACCACAATCAAATCGGCGCCGGCCAGGGCCAGGCGCCGGGTGTTTTCCGGAAACTCCACGTCGTAGCAAATCAGCAGGCCCACACGCCAGCCTTTGATGTCCACCAGCGCCGCGGACAGGTCGCCGGCGGCAAACTGGGTTTTGTCCAGCGCGCCGAAGAGATGCGTCTTGCGGTAGTTGAGGGCGCGCTGGCCGTCGGCGTTGATCCACTGCGCGGCATTGAAAATCGCCCCGTCTGCGGCGCGTTCCGGGTAGCCGTAGACGATGGCCAGACCGTGGCGCTGGGCTATTTTCCCCACCGCCTGGGCATACTCACTATCCGCTGGCTGGGCCAGTTGGGCCACGGCGGTTGGGCCGATGTTGTAGCCCGTCAAAAACATTTCCGGGCAGACCAGCACGTCGGCACCACCCGCGCGGGCCTGTTGGGCGGCCAGGTCGAGGCGCAGCAGGTTGCCCACCACGTCCAGCGGCTGCGGCGTACATTGGACCAGCGCCAGGGTCAAGGGGCATCTCATTCGGGCAACTCGATGGGCCCCAGCGTGTCAAACACGTCACCCGGGCCGGGGTTGTCCGGGTGGGTGTGGCCGCCCAGGTGGTGCAGGATGCCCCACACGGCATTGAGCGAGGTCTGCACCGCGCCTTCCACCCAGGCCGGGGTCCAGGACACATCGTCACCGGCAATAAAAATGCCGCGCTGCTGCGCGGGCAACTTGTCCTGCATGAAGTGGGCAAACATGCGCTGGTTGTAGCGGTAGTGACCGGGCAGCGCGCCTTTGAACGCGCCCAGAAAATGCGGGTCGGCCTCCCACGACACACAAATCGGGTCGCCCATGATGTGGCTGGCAATGTCGACGTTGGGGTAGATTTTTTTCAGGGCGGCCAGCGCCAGTTCCACGCGCTTTTCCACCGGCTGGGGCAGCATCTTCAGCGCATCGCCCATCCACGCATAAGACAGGCACATCACAGCGGGTTGGTCTGGCCCGTTGTCAAACAGGTAGGTGCCGCGGGTCAGCCGGTCGGTGAGCGTCATGCTCATCACATCGCGCCCGGTCAACGGGTCTTTGTCCTTCCAGAACGGGCGGTCCACCATGACAAAGGTCTTGGACGACTGCATGTAGCGCGTGCGGTCCAGCGCCATCCAGACTTTTTGCGAAAACAGCGACTCTTCGCAGTCAATTTGTGTGGTCAGCAGCCAGCTTTGGCAGGTGGTCAGCACCGCCGCATAGGCCCGTGTGTCTCCCCAGCGGTCGGTCACGGCCAACTGGCCGTCGGCAGCGCGGGCAATGCGCGCCACCCCGGCGCGCGTGGCCCCGGCATGCAACGAGGCCAGCGTGGTGCCCGCCGGCCAATGGGCCATTTGCGCGGGCGCCTGGCGCCACAGACCGTGCGGCACCTGGTCGGCACCGCCCACAATCAGGCGCTGGTCCTCGTCGCAGTTGGTCATCACCACCCGCAAAATTTCCAGCATCGAGTTGGGAAAATCCGAGTCCCAGCCGCCGGTGCCAAAGCCCACCTGCCCAAAGACCTCGCGGTGGCGGAACGACAGCCGCGAAAACGCCTTGGAGCTGGCCACAAAGTCGTAAAAAGTGCGGTCATCCCACAGCGGAATCAGTGTGTTCCACAAGCGCTTGAGCGTCACCACGTCACGTGCGCGAATGGCGCTTTGCACCGCCGAGAAGCGGGCGTCAGTCTCCAGTGCCTCCATCCAGGCCTCGGCCACTTCCCGAAACAGCGGTGGCAAATCGGCCAGCGACTGCGCATAGTAGGTCTGCCCCTCCAGGTCAACGACCGTGCTGCCCGAGGCGGGCGTGAGCGGGTTGGGGAAGGGCTGTGTGGCCAGGCCGAGTTGGTTGACGTAGTGGTAAAACGCCGTGGACGACACCGGAAAGCGCATGCCCCCCAGCTCGGCCACCACGCCCTGCGTGCCCTCAAAGCGCTGCGAACGCAGCCGCCCGCCCATTTTGGAGGCCTCGTAAATCACCGGCTTGAGCCCGAGCTTCATCAGTTCATACGCGGCCACCATGCCCGCCATGCCGGCGCCCACAATGGCCACTTCCTCACCGTGCCGCGCTGCGGGCAAGCTGCCCAGCCCGGCAGGGTGGCTGATCCAGTCGTCAAAGGCAAACGGAAAGTCGGGACCGAAGTGCGTGATGGGTGGGGGCGCCGGGCGGGTGTTGGACGTGGAACTCATGGCTCACCTTGCTCAGGCGGGCAAGTCAAAATTTTGTTTTGACGGCGCACGCCTGTGAATGTTGTTAAGACGGTTTCACTATACAACCCGCCTTTGCTTTAACTATGCGCGCAACGCATGTCTGGATGAGAAACGATTGATTGTGAGCTGGCGCCAGCCGAACTAACATCCGGGCCAACTGCTTCCACGTTTTGACCCCTCGCAACCGGAGACCGACCCCATGGCCCACGCCTCTTTCAACTGGCAAGACCCCTTTTTGCTGGACAGCCAACTCAGCGACGACGAGCGCATGGTGCGCGACGCCGCCGCCGCCTACTGCCAGGACAAACTGCAACCGCGCGTGATCGAGGCCTTTCGCAAGGAGCAGACCGACGCGTCCCTCTTTCGTGAAATGGGTGAACTGGGTTTGCTCGGCCCCACGATTCCGGAAGCCTATGGGGGCCCCGGCCTGAACTACGTGGCCTACGGCCTGATTGCCCGCGAAGTAGAGCGCGTGGACAGCGGTTACCGCTCCATGATGAGCGTGCAAAGCTCGCTGGTGATGGTGCCGATTTTTGA
>CAZLRQ010000096.1:0-4501 GCA_964562035.1 uncultured Rhodoferax sp.
CACGCTGCACTTCGGTCACTTCTGTTTCCAGCAAGCCGTCATAGATGAAGCCCGTGTCGCCCTCAGCGCAGCTGACCGTGACCAGCATGCCTTCCTTGAGTACGTCTGTAGCGTTACCACAGCCCACCACAGCAGGAATACCCAACTCACGGGCAATGATGGCGGCGTGACAAGTCCGCCCCCCCCGGTTGGTCACGATAGCCGCGGCCCGCTTCATCACGGGTTCCCAGTTGGGGTCGGTCATGTCAGTCACCAGCACGTCACCAGGCTGAACTTTGTCCATCTCACTGATGTTGTGCACGATGCGTACCGGGCCCGTGCCGATTTTTTGCCCAATCGCACGGCCTTCAACCATCACTTGGCCTTTGCCTTTGAGCTTGTAGCGATATTCCGCTTTACCAGCAGCCTGGCTCTTCACGGTTTCCGGGCGGGCCTGCAAGATGTACAACTCACCGTCCAGTCCATCTTTGCCCCATTCGATGTCCATGGCGCGGCCGTAGTGCTGCTCAATCACCAGCGCGTAAGCTGCCAGTTTCTCGACATCAGCATCGGTGAGCGAATAGCGGTTGCGCAACTCAGCTGGCACATCAGTGGTTTTGACCAACTGGCCGCTGGCGGCCTTTTCTTCGGCCGTGGTGAACTGCATCTGAATCAGCTTGGAGCCCAGGCTACGGCGAATGACCGCGCGCTTGCCCGCTTTGAGCATGGGCTTGTGCACATAAAACTCATCAGGATTGACAGCGCCCTGCACCACCGTCTCGCCCAAGCCGTAGCTGGAAGTGATGAACACCACATCCTCAAAGCCCGACTCGGTGTCGATGGTGAACATGACCCCAGCCGCGCCCAAGTCCGAGCGCACCATGCGCTGGATACCGGCGCTCAAGGCCACGTTCTCATGGGCAAATCCCTTGTGAACCCGGTAGCTGATGGCACGGTCGTTATAGAGCGAAGCAAAAACTTCACGGATTTTGTGCAGGATTTCTTCAATGCCTGCCACGTTCAAAAAGGTCTCTTGCTGCCCGGCAAAGGAGGCGTCCGGCAAGTCTTCGGCGGTAGCGGAAGAACGGACGGCAAAGGTCGCCGTGGGGTTGCCCGCGCTCAGCGTCACAAACGCGTCACGAATGGCCTGCTCCAGGTCGGCAGGAAACGGCTGTTCTTCCACCATGGCCCGAATCTGGGCACCCACTTGCGCCAGGGCCTTGACGTCTTCGGTGTCGAGCGTGCTCAGCAGCGCGTTGATGCGGCCACTCAAATTCTCAAAAGCCAGAAAGTCACGGAAGGCGTGTGCGGTGGTAGCAAAGCCTGTGGGCACTTTGACGCCGGTTGGCAAATGCGAAATCATCTCGCCAAGGCTGGCGTTTTTACCGCCAACTGACTCGACGTCAGTCATTCTCAGGTTCTCGAAAGGTACGACAAGGTCGGTTTCATTGAACAAAGCAGACATGGGGGAAGCTCCAGAGTTTAAAAACGGGGCATTGCAGGAAACGGAGCCTGTGCAGGCGCGGTTTCCAACCACACGCACTCAAAGACATGTTGTTTTTCTGGTGTGTCAGTCGAGGGCATGGGAAAAGTCAGAATATTGCCGAACATTGTAGGTCGCGAATCCGCTCACAATACCGCTGGCGCCGGCCAAACGCTGAATGCGCCAACGCCACCAGAACCACCCACGGACCCTTATGCCCAACAGAACTGTTTTTTATATTTCAGACGGCACCGGCATCACTGCCGAGACCTTTGGCAACGCCATCCTGGCCCAATTTGAAGTCAAATCCCGGCATGTCCGATTGCCCTTTGTTGACTCGGTTGACAAAGCCCACCAAGTGGTCCGGCAGATCAATCATGCAGGCATTGTGGATGGCTCCAAACCCATTGTGTTCACCACACTGGTGAACATGGAGGTGCTTAAAGTCATCACAGAAGGTTGTGAGGGCATGCTGCTGGACATGTTTGGCACCTTTGTGCACCCGCTGGAGACAGAGTTCAAGCTCAAGTCCAACCACCGCATTGGCCGCTTCAGCGATGCCAGCAAGAGCAAGGAATACCAGTCACGCATTGAAGCCATCAATTTTTCACTGGCCCATGACGATGGCCAGTCCAACCGTGACCTGGAGCAATCCGATGTGATTCTGGTGGGCGTGAGCCGCAGCGGCAAAACACCCACCTCGCTTTACCTGGCGATGCAATACGGGCTCAAAGCCTCCAATTACCCCTTGATTCCGGAAGACTTTGATCGCCAGCACTTGCCGCCGGCGCTCAAGCCGCATCGAAACAAGATTTTCGGGTTGACGATTCAACCGGAGCGCTTGAGCGAGATTCGCAACGAGCGCCGGCCCAACTCCAAGTACGCGTCGCTGGAAAACTGCCGCATGGAGGTCAAGGAAGCAGAGGCCATGATGCGCCTGGCCGGCATTCGCTGGCTCTCCACCACCACCAAGTCGATTGAAGAAATTGCCACCACCATTCTTCAGGAAATCAGACCGGAGCGGTTGGCGTACTAAATTGAACGCGTGCTGACAGCACCCCTTTCGCGGGGGTGTTTGAAGAAATTATTTCGTCAATGTAAATAAATGCGAATTATTCGTATTTATAATTCAGGCTAAATCCTAGCCAGCCACACCGCACCCTTTCGGGTTGCCTGCGGACTCAGCCAGCTAACAACTCTCTGAACGAACGCAGTCACCATGACCCAACACCGAAAAAACAAGCCAAATAAGGCTCTAGCCCCCGTCCTTATTGCACAATCAGCTACACATTCAGTAGCTAGGTCTGCAACACTACTGCCGTTGGGCGCCATGCTGTTGGCCGGGTCCATGAGTGCGATGGCGCAGTCTGAACAAACCAGCACCGAGAAGTCATTGGCCCCTGTGGTGGTGCGCGAGAAGGCAGACGCCCCTCAAGCCAAAAACACCCTTCGCGCGAAGGAAACTGCCATTGGCAAAGGCCAGCAGGAACTGCGCGATATTCCGCAATCTGTCACCGTGATGACCGAGATGCTGTTGAGTGACCGCAACCTTGACGACTTTCGGGAAGTCCTTAAGACCACGGCAGGCGTGACATTTTTAGCGGGTGAAACCGGGGAGGAAGATGTGCGCATGCGGGGCTTTTCGCTCGGCCAGGCGGGTGACATTTATGTCGATGGTCTGCGCGATGCCCCCTTGATTGAGCGTGACACCTTCAACCAGGACCGCATTGAAATTCTCAAAGGCTCGGCTTCCATGCTGTTTGGCAAGGGCTCAACAGGTGGTGTGATCAACCAGGTCAGCAAGCAGCCCTTCCTGATGGACCAACATGAGGTCAACCTGACGGTCGGTTCTGGCAAAGAAGCGCGCCTGACCGGCGACTTCAACATCAAGACCGGCGACGACGCCGCACTGCGCATCAACACCATGGTGCACGACGCTGACAACTACGGCGCTGACGTGAACAAGCAAGGCGTTGCCGCCACCTACCGCTGGGGCATTGGCCTGACCGACGAGTTTTCGGTCGGGATGTACCACCTGGAAACCGATGGCACGCCGCTGTACAACCACCCTTGGTTCACCGCCAACAATGTGATTATTCCGACCCTGCCAGCCAAAAACTACTATGGTTTGGCCAGCGACTACCTCAAGACGGAGAGCACTTACGCCACCCTCAGTCATATTCATCGTTTTGATCAAAAGAGCCAACTCAAGACGCAAGTGAGGCACGGCACTTATGAGCGCGACCTGTGGGCCAGTGTGGTGCGTTTCGGCACCGGCACCACCATCAACAACCTGAATGACAGCACCGTGGTGACCCGTGCACCCAAAGGGCGCGTGGGCATCAGCGACTTGACCCAGGTTCAAAGCGACTACAGCACTGAATTGGACTGGCTGGGCAAAAAGCACAGCCTGATCACCGGCGTGGACCTGTCGCGCGAAGATGCACTGCGCAACAACAGCTTTGCGGGCACCGCCAGCGGCTTGACCACCACCGTTGGCACGCCCAACGACGGTGACTTCAGCAGCGTGGTGCGGGGTACCCCACCGCTCAATAACTTCAAGACGAACAACATCGGGGTGTACGCCCAGGACACGATGGCCCTGACGAGCGAAGTCAAGCTGGTGGCTGGCCTGCGCTACGACGCATTCAAAGGCTCATACAGCGACACCGCCGGCAACACCAAGGAAATCAGCGAAGGGTTGTGGAGCCCAAGGGTTGGTTTGATGTATCAACCTGACGCGTTCACCTCTTACTACGCATCCGCAGGCACGTCTTACAACACCTCAGGTGACACCTATCAATTTGGACTGGGCACTTTTGGCGCGGGCAGCAACAATGAAAAGCTGGCCAACACCCCCCCAGAAAAGAGCAAAAACTTTGAGCTGGGCGGCAAATTTGAACTGTTTGAAGACCGTGCCACGTTGGGCGTTGCGCTGTTTCATTCTCAAAAATTCAACGAGCGCAACACAGACTCTGACACGGCATCCACGCAATACCTGCTGTCAGGCAAGCGTCACGCCACCGGCATGGAGTTCAA
>CAZLRQ010000096.1:4601-6801 GCA_964562035.1 uncultured Rhodoferax sp.
TGGTGGCCCAGAGCTTCACGACGCTGGACGCCATGGTGGAGTACACCGTGTCGGACAGCACAACCGTCAAACTCAACATCACCAACCTGACCGACGAGCTGTACGCCGACTCCTTGTACCGTGGGTTTTATGCCCCGGGCGCGCCACGCAGCGTTCAGGTGAGCCTGAAAACACTGTTCTAACCAGCTGCCTTTCCGCCCGCATCATGATCATCGTCTTAAAACAACTCCTGGACAGCGCGCAAGTTGCCGTGTTTCAGGACGCGCTGGGGCCACACGCGCCCTGGATCACGGGGGCGTCCAGCGCGGGCGGACAAGCAGTCACTCAGAAAAACAACCAGCAACTAGCCCAAGACAGCGAGATTGCCAAAACATTGCAGCAACGCATATTGCAAGCCGTGCAAGGCGATCCCCTGTTCTTTTCGGCGGCATTGCCGCTCAAAATATTCAATCCGCTGTTCAATAGCTACAGCGGCGAGTCCAACCATTACGGCCCTCATATTGACGGCGCCATTCTGAATTCACGACAGAGTGGGCAGCGCGTGCGCACCGACCTGTCCTGCACTGTCTTTTTGAACGACCCACAAGCCTATGACGGGGGCGAACTGACCATTCACGACACGTATGGCACGCAGTCCATCAAGCTACCGGCGGGCAGCGCCGTGCTGTACCCCGGCACGAGCCTGCACGAGGTCCGCCCTGTGACGCGGGGCCAACGCCTGGCCAGCTTCTTCTGGGTTGAGAGCATGGTGCGCAGCGACGAGCAACGCCGACTGCTGTTCGACCTGGACATGAATCTGCTGAAGCTGCGCCAACAACATGGTGAAACCCTCGAGTGCACCGCGCTCACCGGCACGTACCACAACCTGCTGCGCATGTGGGCCAACACATGAGCCACCCGGCCCTTTCAACGGCACGCCGCGTCCTGCCAGAAGGCGTGGTCAGCCTGTCAGACCACGAAAACCATGCGCAGCGCGTGCTGGGTGACGCAACCTGGGCCTACTTCAATGGCGGCGCGGCGGATGAAATCACACTGCGGGCCAATAGCCAAGCCTGGCAAAACCTGGCGTTGTTGCCACGGGTCTTGCGGCCACTGGCCGGTGGCCATACCCGAACCACCTTGCTGGGACGCACCTTGGCGCACCCCATCTTGGTCGCCCCCATGGCTTACCAGCGGCTGGCCCATCCCGATGGCGAGCTGGCCACCGCCTTGGCGGCCTCAGCCCTGGGCGCCGGACTGGTGCTGAGCACTCAGGCCAGCACACCCCTCGAAGCGGTTGCCCAACTGGTGTTGGCGGAGCCAGACCGCGGCCCCCTGTGGTTCCAGCTCTATCTGCAGCCCGATCGCGGTTTTACCCGGGCACTGATCCAACGCGCCGAAGCGGCAGGTTTTGAAGCCCTGGTGCTGACCGTCGATGCCCCGGTACAAGGCGCGCGCGACCGCGAGCGCCGCGCAGGCTTCAAGCTGCCGCCCGGCATCTCGGCGGTCAACCTGCAAGGCATGACCGTACCAACACCCACTCGACTCCTGCCTGGCCAGAGTGAGCTCTTTGACGGCCTGCTCACCCATGCCCCCACTTGGGAAGACGTGGCGTGGCTCCAGGAACAAACCCGTCTACCGGTCTTGCTCAAAGGCATCAACCACCCCGCCGATGCGCGGCAAGCCCGGAGCCTGAACGTGGCCGGCGTCATTGTCTCCAACCACGGCGGGCGCACGCTCGACACGGTGCCCGCCACAGCGGCCTTGCTGCCCGCCATTGCGCAAGCTGTGGGCGGTGAGTTGCCCTTGTTGGTTGACGGTGGCATTCGCCGCGGCACCGACGTGCTGAAAGCCATCGCCCTGGGTGCCACGGCTGTGCTGGTCGGTCGACCCGTGATTCACGGCCTGGCCAACGCGGGCGCCAGTGGTGTGGCGCATGTGCTGCGCCTGCTGCGTGACGAGCTCGAAATGGCGATGGCATTGACCGGTTGCCGCACATTGGCCGACGCGTCAAGTGCCCTGTTACATCAGCACACCGCCACCCGTGACCTGGCAAGATAAAAATGAAAGCAAGCTCCTAAACTATGGTTTTACCCGCTCCTTCCAACCTACTTTCAGGCATGAACCGCAACGTCCTCATCGCCAGCAGTGTTGTCATCTTTCATGTGGCCGTGCTGTGGGCGATGCAATCCGGCTTGATGCGGCGCGCGGTTGAACTCGT
>CAZLRQ010000096.1:6901-8857 GCA_964562035.1 uncultured Rhodoferax sp.
ATGCCGATTACCTGCAAAACCCCAAACCTGCCTACCCGGCCCTGAGCAA
Source organism: uncultured Rhodoferax sp. (assembly GCA_964562035.1). GTDB lineage: Bacteria > Pseudomonadota > Gammaproteobacteria > Burkholderiales > Burkholderiaceae_C > Rhodoferax. The sequence goes on from CAZLRQ010000096.1 coordinate 6,951, forward strand.
ACGCCTGGGCGAACAAGGCAAGGTGGTGGTGCGCGTGTTCATCGCGGTGGATGGCACCGCACAAAAAGCGGAAATCAAACAGTCCAGCGGCTTTGAACGGCTGGACCAGGCGGCTCTGAACACGGTCCTGCGCTGGCGCTATGTGCCGGGCAAACGGGCTGGCGTGGCCGAGAGCATGTGGTTCAACGTGCCCATCAATTTCGTTCTCGAATAACTTTTTTCTTTTCTCTGGAGTTTTTATGGAATCGCAACTCGGACTGGTCAATGTCTGGACCCAGGGTGACTGGGTCACCAAAACCGTCGCCCTCATCTTGCTGGTGATGTCGCTGGCCACCTGGATGGTCATCATCATCAAGGCGCTGGACATTTTGAAGTACAAAAAGCTGGCCAAAAGCAGCGAAGACTTTTGGCACAGCGAAGACCTGGCCGCTGGCCTGGCCAACCTGGGCGGTGATGACAGCAACCCATTCCGCCAGGCCGCCTTGGCCGGCCGTGAAGCCACCGCCCACCACCGCAACACCAAAGTGCAACTGCATGACACGCTGGACGTGAGTGACTGGATCACGCGCAGCCTGCGCAACTCCATTGACGACAGCACCGCCCGTCTGCAAGCCGGTTTGGCCATTCTGGCCTCGGTGGGCTCCACGGCGCCTTTCGTCGGTTTGTTCGGCACGGTTTGGGGCATTTACCACGCCCTCTTAGGGATTGGCGCTGCAGGCCAAGCCACTATTGACAAGGTTGCCGGACCGATTGGCGAAGCACTCATCATGACCGCGCTGGGCCTGGCTGTGGCCATTCCGGCGGTGCTGGGCTACAACGCGCTGGTGCGCGGCAACAAGTCCATTCTGACCAAGCTCAACCGCTTCGCCCATGACTTGCACGCATACTTTGTGACCGGTGCCCGCGTGAATAGCGGCGACGGCAAGGTCGTGGCCATCAAAAAAGCCTGAGGAACAAGCCATGTCTTTTGGAACCCAGGACGAACCCGACGAGGTGATGAACGAGATCAACATGACGCCCCTGGTGGACGTGATGCTGGTGCTGCTCATCATCTTCATCATCACCGTACCGGTGATGAAACACGCGGTGAATGTGGATTTGCCGCGCGCCACCAACCAGGTGCAGACAATCAAACCCGAAACGGTGCTGTTGAGCGTCAACGCGCAAGGCGACTACTTCATCAATGACGCCAAGGTCGACGACGCCAGCCTGCCCGGCTTGCTGCAAGCCGAAGCCGCCAAAGACCCGCAGCCTGATTTGCACATTCGGGGCGACAAGGCCGTGCGTTATGAGCGTGTAGCCCAGGCCATGGCGGCAGCGCAGCAAGCCGGGGTCAAGAAAATTGGTTTCATCACCGAACCCAAAAACTGAGCACGGGGCGACATGACGAATCCCTTGCCAACACCACCCGGCCAATCTGGGGAAGGCCAGGCTCAAGTCCTTGCATTGGCAAACCCGGCACCCGTTCAGAGCCAGGACTTGTTCAAGGGCCAAAAATCCGTGGTCATTGAGCACAACGGCGCCAGCTACCGGCTGCAAAGCACCAAACTGGGCAAACTTATTTTGACAAAATGAGTGGGGGCCATTCAAACTGGCCTTGAACGATGCACCAGCGGCACCGCGATAGATTTTCCTTATCAATAGCTTAGGAATAACGATTTAAAAAATCAATAGTTCCTATCTATAATTTATCCATCGCAGCAAGTTTTGGTTGCGCCAAGTTTTATCAACCCAACGGAGATCTACATGTCCCTTATCAATACGCAAGTTGTCGAGTTCAAGAACGAAGCTTTCCACAATGGCAAGTTCGTCACCATTTCCAACGAAACCCTGAAGGGCAAGTGGAACGTGTTCATTTTCATGCCCGCCGCTTTCACCTTCAACTGCCCCACCGAAGTGGAAGACGC
>CAZLRQ010000097.1:0-8808 GCA_964562035.1 uncultured Rhodoferax sp.
TGCCTGCTGCACTTGCGTTTGGTCAAAGTTGCGGGTGCCGCGCGGGCTGCGGCTAGGCTAATCTCACCGCATGACCACGCTTGAAAACCAAACGCCAACACCCGCCCAAAGCACCGCCGACGCTTTGAACCACGGTTGTTTTTGCCGCACCTTGAACCCCGAGCAACTGCGCCGGGAGATTGAGCGCGTGCCGAGCCTGCAGGGCTTGATGCAAACCATCTGGCAAACCCGACCGCATCTGTTTGCCGCCACGGCGGTTTTTTTGACCGACGCCATGGTGCAGCAAATGGCCGATACCGTGGCTGCTTTGGACCGGGTCATGGCCTTGCCTGCCTACCAGGCGCAAGCGCTGGCCCGCGCGCCCGCCATTGCTGGCGTGGCCTTTGGGCCCCGGGGGGCTTGCATGGGGTTTGACTTTCATTGGAGCCCGAGTGGGCCCAAGCTGATTGAAATCAACACCAACGCCGGCGGTGCCTTGCTCAACGCGGCGTTGCTGGGCGCGCAGGTGGCGTGCTGTGAGCCCATGCAAGGCCAGTTGGACCAGCCCGCGCAACTGGAGGCCACTTTTTTTGAGATGTTCCAAGCCGAGTGGCGCCTGCAACGGGGTGATGCGCCTTTGCGCACGGTGGCCATCGTGGACGATGACCCCGCCGGGCAATACCTGGCGCCTGAGTTTGAGCTGTTCCGGCAAATGTTTCTGCGCCAGGGTGTGCACGCCGAAGTGCTGGACCCCGCCCATCTGAGTTGGCGCGAGGGGCAGTTGTGGTCAGGCGAGCGCCCGATTGACCTGGTCTACAACCGCCTGACAGACTTTTACCTGGAAGACGCCGCGCACCAGCCGCTGCGCCAGGCTTACGCGGCGGGTGCGGTCGTCTTGACGCCCAACCCACACGCTCATGCGCTGTACGCCGACAAGCGCAACCTGATTGCCCTGAGTGACGATGCCCAACTGGCCGCCTGGGGCGCCTCGGTGCCAGACCGCGCGTGGCTCCAGGCGGCGGTGCCGCAGACCCTGCTGGTGACGCCCGATCAGGCAGACACTTTGTGGGCGCAGCGCAAACATTTCTTTTTCAAGCCCGCCACGGGCTACGGTGGCAAGGCCGCTTACCGGGGTGACAAGCTGACCAAACGCGTGTGGGCCGACATTTTGGCGGGCGACTTTGTGGCCCAGGCCCTGGTGCCGCCGGGCGAGCGCTGGATCAAGGTCGACGGGGTGCCCACCGACCTCAAATTCGACCTGCGGGCTTATGCCTACGCCGGTCAGGTGCAGTTGCTGGCCGCGCGCATGTACATGGGGCAAACCACCAATTTCAGAACCGAGGGCGGTGGCTTTGCCCCGGTGATTGCCGTGCCGGGGTCGTAGTCAAGTCAGTGCGCGGGGCCGCATGCCAGCCCGAGTGGTGTCAGGCCGCCATCCACTGACGAACCTCCGCCTGGGTCGGGATGCGGCCGCTGCAGACCAGCTTGCCGTTGATCACCAAGCCGGGCGTGGAGAGCAGGTCATAGGCCAGGATGGTTTTCATGTCGGTGACCTTGCTGAACTCGGCCGCCAGGCCCGCACTGGTGGCCGCGTCGCGCGCCACGGCTTCGAGCTTTTTGCAGTTGGCGCAGCCAGAGCCGAGAATTTTGATGTCCAACATAAGGTCTCCTTTGCCGCTGTGGCAAGTCATGGGTTGTGAAAAGTCAGGGGCTTGCGTCCACCCAGGTGCCGTACAGCAGGCCGGCGATGATGCTGAACACCGCCACCCAGCCTACGTAGGTGAGGGTTTTGCGCCGCCCGATGACCGCGCCCACCATCAGCATGCTCTGCAGGCTCAGCTCCGGGTCGGCCATCAAATAGGCCAACAGCGGACCGGGGTGCATGCCCAGGTCCAGAAACATGCGGGCCACCGGCACCTCCACCAGGGTGGGGAAGTACATGAACACGCCAAAAAACACCGCCACAGCATTGCCCTGCAGGTTGTTTTGCCCGGCCAGGGTTTGAATCCACTCGGGCCGAATGAGTTGGCGCACCATGCCCACCACAAACACGCCCGCCACCAGCAGCAAAAAAATCTGCTTCACAAAGCGCCAAGACTCCCACAGCCAGGCCTGCCGATCGTCCGCGCTCAGGCGCTGGGCGTAATGCCACACCGCCCCCAGCGCCAGCGCCACGGCTAACAGCCGTCCGGTCACCACCAGCGCCAGACCACCGCCGACCGGCTGCAGTTGCAGCGCCGCCACCAGCAGGGTGAGGGCGGCCAGGCCCAGGGTCACGCCGGTCCAGCGGTTGGCGCCTTCAATGATGTTGTCCATGCCCTTGAAGGCCGTTGTGCCGATCAGCACAAGCAGTGCAATCAACAGCGAGCCCTGCACGCTCACGCCTTCTTCGCCCCGTGCGGCGTCAAAGGGCACCCAGTGCAACAGGGTGGCTTGCCAGGTTGTGGCCCACGGCAGTGGCAGTTGCAGCGTGGCCACGGTGGCGGTCAGCGGCCACAGTTTCAGCGTGCCGGCAATCAGCAGCGCCACCAGGGCCAGCAGCAGACCAAGGGCCGCTGGCGCCATGCCGGCTTGCTCGGCAAACAGTGCATCGGTCTGCGCGTCATGCTCGGCGTCATCCTGGCGAAACAGCAACGCCATCAAGAGCCCAATGCCGATGCCAAAGACCAGGCTCAAGACCAGCCGGGCGATGGCAAACTCCGCCCCCAAAATGCTGCCCGTGTAAGCCAGCGCCAGGATGTTGCCCGCCGGTGCAAAAAACAGAAATGTGATGGCGGGCCCCAGTCCCGCCCCCTTGCGGTAGATGCCGGCAAACAACGGCACGATGGTGCAGGAGCACACGGCCAGCAAGGATCCTGCGGCAGCGGCGGCCGGGTAAGACACCCGGCCCGGCGTGTTGCGCCCCAGCCAGCGCGTGATGCTGGCCTTGGGAATGAGCGCCGCCATGGCGCCCGCGATGAAAAACGCTGGCAACAAGCACAGCAACACATGGGCCGCCAGGTAGGCAGCCAGATTGCCCGCGCCTGCACCTAACAGGGAGAAGACGGAACTCATGGGCCAGCAGGTGTGAAAAACATCGCCACCATGATCCTTGCGGCGTTACCGGCGGGGTTTGCGATTTGTCAACGCCTGTGCGCCGTGCCTACAACGGTGGCCTGGCGCGTCTGGCCCGGCGCGAGCGCGGATGTCAGTGTTTGGCAGGGGCGGTGGCCTTGGCCGCCGCGTCAAAGCCACCCTTGGCTTTCCATTCTTCCATGCCACCTTGCAGAATGCGCAGGTTGTCCCAGCCCGCCACGCGCAGGGCAAAACCAGCCTGTGCCGAAAGTGAGCCGGTGTTGCAGTAAATCAGCACCGGCTTGTCTTTGGGAATGGTGTTGCGCTTGGCCAGTACCTGGCGCCAGTCCATGTTCACGGCGCCGGGAATGTGCCCCTTGGCAAACTGGGCGGCGTCGCGCGCGTCAATCACCATCATTTTTTTCCATTCCTCGGCAGGAATCTGCTCGGCAAAAATGACACCGCCGCCGTAGTCCACAAATTCCAGGTAGGCCTCCATCTCGTCGACGGCGATGGCCTTGTTGTCGGCGTGGGCGGCAGGTGTCAGCAGCAGGCTGGCTGCGGTAAGGGCGGCAAGCGCGAAGTGATGTCGTTTCATGGTGTCTCCTTGGGTCAAAGCTATTTGTTTTTTAAATAAGCAATTAATGATATTTATGGGCGAATCAGGGCGTTGATGTTGATGATTCCTCTCACATTGGCGCGATGCCTTTCGCGTCTGCGCAGTGCTCAGGGTTGGGTGTCTTTAGTGGCGCTTGTGGACGTGGGCCAGTGCCGGCGGTTGATGGCGTAGTCGTTCACTTCGCCCCTGAACGGCAGCATCAGCATGCCGGGCAGGCGCGCCACCTCGTGCGGGTCGGTGTGGCCGTGGATGCCAATGGTCATGCCCAACTGGCCCGCGCGGGCTTGCGCCCGGTAGGTGCCAAACAAGCGGTCCCACCAGCTCAGGTTGAAGCCGAAGTTGGAGTTGCTCTCGTCGTCTTCCACCGAGTGGTGCACGCGGTGCATGTCGGGCGTGACGAGAAACCAGCGCAACGCACGGTCCAGCGCGGCCGGCAGGCGGATGTTGCCGTGGTTGAAGGTGGCGCAGGCGCTGAGCAGCACCTCAAACACCACCACCGCCAGCACGGGCGCGCCCAGCAGGGTGATGGTGGCGAACTTGATGCCCATGGACAGCACGATCTCCAGCGGGTGAAAGCGCGTGCCGGTGGTCAGGTCGTAGTCGATATCGGCGTGGTGCACCCGGTGCAGGCGCCACAGCGCGGGCACAGCGTGCACCATCACGTGCTGCAACCAGATGACGAAATCCATGGCCACCACCGCCAGTGGTACCGCCAGCCAGAACGGCACCGCAAAGTTGTGCAGCAGGCCCCAGTCTTTGTCGGCGCTCAAAGCCGCCATGCCCACCGCAGCGGTGGGAAACAGCAGGCGCACCAGCACCGTGTTGAGCAGTACCAAGCCGAGGTTGCTGGTCCAGCGCAGCGTGCGTGGCAGTTTCAGCGCGCGGCGTGGCGCGGCCACTTCCCCCAAGGCCACCACGGCGAACACCCCCAGGAAGAAACCCATGCGAATGAGCGGCTCGTGCGCCATGACCCAGGACTCGAAGGCATTCATGGCGGTGCTTCAGTGTTCCAGTGGCAACCCGGCGGCTTGCCATTCGCTCACGCCGTCAGACACTTTGCGGGCGCGGTAGCCGTGCGCCAGCAGCAAGGCCACGGCCTCATCCGACAACAAGCAAAAGGGTCCGCGGCAATAGGCGACGATTTCAATATCACGCGGCAGCGCGGCAAGCCGTTGCGCGATGTCGGCCAGCGGCATGGACCGCGCATACGGCAGGTGCGCCACGTTGAACTCGTCTTGCGGCCGCACGTCGATCACCACCACCTCGCCGCGCTTGGCCTGCGCCATCAGCGCCTGGCGATCCAGCGGCACGAGTTGGCCAGGTTCAGTCACCATCTGGTCGAGCGCCATGCGCAGCTCCAGCAGGTGTTCTTCGGCCACCTCACGCAGCTTCACACCCAAGCCAGCCACGTCCGCGCCGGTCAGACGGTAGTGGATGAATTTGCCCTCACGCCGACTCGTGACCAGACGCGCATCGCGCAAGGCTTTCAGGTGTGCGCTGGCCAACTTGATGTCAATCGACAACTCGGCCGCCAGCACGTCCACCGACTTTTCGCCCTGCGCCAGCAGCTCCAGCAGCTCCAGCCGCTTGGGGCTGGCCAGCGCTTTGCCGATACGGGCGACTTGTTCGTACAGCAGGTCTTTGAGGTCACGGTTGTTCATGGCTAACATTCTAAGGATTATTGGATTGTTAGGTAGGGCATCTGATCACTGTGATAAAGACATGGGGATGTCGGGGTCGGGAGGGTGCTTACCAAGCCAGTGCTGTTGGAAATTCAGCCTCACTTTTTCGCTGGCGCCACGTTCGTCCACGCTGAAAGAATAAACTATACTTGCACAGATTTAAGTACAAGTTAAAAAGGTCTGTTATGAAAATCGTGACCTACTCCGAAGCCCGCAGTGCATTGAAAACGGTGCTTGACCGTGTGCACGATGACGCTGATGTGACCGTGATCAGTCGGCGTGACGGGGCAGATGCGGTGGTGATGTCACTTGACCATTACGAGAGCATCATGGAAACCATGCACCTGCTTTCTACCCCGGCAAACGCAGCGCACTTGGCCAAATCCATCGCGCAACACAAAGCAGGCAAGGCCAAACGGCGCGAGCTGGTCAAGGACTAAGCATGGCGCGTTTCATTCGCTTCACCCCGGCAGCATGGGACGATTACACCTATTGGCAAGGTCAGGACAAAAAGACGCTGAAGCGCATCAACACACTGATCGAAGCTGCGGCGCGTGATCCGTTTGCTGGAATCGGCAAGCCTGAGCCTCTGCTGGGCAATATGACAGGCTACTGGTCAAGGCGCATTGATGATATGCACCGGTTGGTTTATGCGGTGGATGATGCAGACTTTGACGTGGTCGCTTGCCGGGGTCATTACGACGAGTGAAGCAGGATTCCTCGTGGCGGCCAGGGCGCCAGCGGCAGCTTGGCTAGTTACTTTGATCGTCCTGTTCGCTCATCCAGACACCAAGGCTGTGCTGCTTTTACTCAAAAATCACGGGCAACGGACCCACACTACGCGCCTGGCGCTATTTTGAACAACATGCCTATGAATCAGCATCCTGGAGAGAAGTTTTCAAAGTGGCGCCTCTCGGTCGCCCCGATGATGGACTGGACGGACCCCCATTGCCGCTACTTTCACCGCCTGCTGACGCGCCATGCGCTGCTGTACACGGAGATGGTCACCACCGGCGCGCTCATCCATGGCGACGTGCCGCGCCACCTGCGTTACAACGCTGAGGAGCACCCGGTTGCGTTGCAACTGGGCGGCAGTGAGCCGGCTGATTTGGCGCATTGCGCCAAAGTGGGCGAGCAGTGGGGCTATGACGAGATCAACCTGAACTGCGGTTGCCCCAGCGAGCGCGTGCAGCGCGGCGCATTTGGCGCCTGCCTGATGAACGAGCCGCAACTGGTGGCCGACTGCGTCAAGGCCATGGTGGACGTGGTGCAGGTGCCGGTGACCGTCAAACACCGCATTGGCATTGACAAAAACGAGAGCTACGACTTTGTGCGTGATTTTGTCGGCACCGTGGCCGAGGCCGGTTGCCCCACATTCATCGTGCATGCCCGCAACGCCTGGCTCAAGGGCCTGAGCCCCAAGGCCAACCGCGAAGTGCCGCCCCTGCGCTACGAGACCGCCTACCGCCTAAAGGCCGACTTTCCCCACCTCACCATCGCCATCAACGGCGGCATCACCACCAATGCGCAAGTGGCCGAGCACCTGACGCACCTGGACGGCGCCATGCTCGGCCGCGAGGCGTACCACAACCCCTGGTGGCTGGCCTCCTGGGACGCCGCGTTTTATGGCGACGAACCCAGCACGCTCACCCGCGAGCAGGTCGAGGCGCAAATGTGCGACTACATGGCCGCCCAAACGGCCGAGCACGGCACCCCCTGGCCCACCATGGCGCGCCACATGCTGGGCCTGCGCCACGGTCTGCCGGGCGCGCGCCACTGGCGCCAGGTGTGGAGCGACCACAAGCTCAAAGGCCTGAGCCCGCACGCGGTGATGGCTTTGGCGCATGGGGCCGAGCGTGACCCCGCCTGACTCGCGCCCGCGCCTGGCCTTGGCCGCGCTGTGGCTGATTCCGGCGCTGTGGTCGGCCAACTACATCATTGCGCGCAAAGCGCCCGGCGTGGTCGAGCCCTACACGCTGGCGTTTTTTCGTTGGGCGATAGCGGGCGTTTTTCTCGCTTTTTTGGCGCGCACCGAGCTTTGGCGGGCGCGGCGCGACCTGGCGGCGGTGGCTTACCAGTATGTGGTGCTGGGCTTTCTGGGCATGCTGGTGTGTGGTGCCTGGGTGTACTTGGGGGCGCAAACCACGGTGGCGATGAACATTGCGCTGATTTACTCGGCCTCGCCGGTGCTGATTTCCCTGGGCGCTGTGGTCTGGCTGGGTGAGCGTTTCTCAAGCCGCCAGGTTATGGGGGTGGTGGTGGCCATGGCGGGCGTGCTGCACGTGGTGGTCAAAGGCCAATGGTTGGCCTTGGCACACGTGCAGTGGGTAGCGGGTGACGGCTGGATTTTGGCGGCCATGGTGTCTTGGGCTGCTTACGCCTTGTTGCAAAAAAAGTGGACCAGCCCCCTGAGCGCTACAGCCCGCCTCGCGGCCATCTGTGCCGGCGGGGTGCTGGTGCTGCTGCCCTGTGCGGTGTGGGAAATGAGCCAGCCCGGCACGCCCGCCTGGAGCCTGCAGGCCACCGTGTTGGTCGGGGTGGCCGCCGTGGTGCCGGGCCTGGGCGCCTACTGGTTGTACGGCTGGGCTCAAAAAATGTTGGGTGCCAGCCGGGTGGCCGTCACCTTGTACTTGTCCCCGCTGTACGCCGCACTGGCGGCCTGGGGTGTGCTCCATGAGCCACTGGGTTGGCACCACTTGGTGGGGGCCGCCCTGGTGTTGCCGGGCGTGTTCATGGTGACCTGGGCGCCAGCGGTGGCCAGATTACAAGCCAAATAGGCCTCTAGCCCTTATAGGTATTGCCTGAGTAGCTATCAATATTGATTAATGTTGCAGGCAGTCAGCGCGCGACCGGCGCTGGCGGGGCGTCTTGGCCGGGTACCCACCGCACCGCAAGAGGCGCCAAAGGGCCGCAAGTTATCATCAAGCCCTGATTTTTGGGCCTCGCTGCTGGCCTGCCGTCCCCAACCCAACCGCCTAAACCACCGCCTCCCGTGCGTCTCAATTCCATCAAGTTATCGGGCTTCAAGTCCTTCGCTGAACCCACGACCTTCCAGCTGCCGGGCCAGTTGGTGGGCGTGGTGGGGCCGAACGGCTGCGGCAAATCCAACATCATGGATGCGGTGCGCTGGGTGCTGGGTGAGAGCAAGGCCTCCGAGTTGCGTGGCGAGTCGATGCAGGACGTCATCTTTAATGGCACCACCACCCGCAAGCCGGCCAGCCGCGCCAGCGTGGAACTGGTGTTTGACAACGCCGACCACCGCGCCGGCGGCCAGTGGGCCACGTTTGGCGAGATTGCCGTCAAGCGCGTGCTCACCCGCGACGGCACCAGCAGCTACTTCATCAACAACCTGCCGGTGCGCCGCCGCGACGTGCAAGACGTCTTTCTGGGCACGGGTCTGGGGCCCCGGGCCTACGCCATCATTGGCCAGGGCACCATCAGCCGCATTATTGAAAGCAAGCCCGAAGAGTTGCG
>CAZLRQ010000098.1:0-5641 GCA_964562035.1 uncultured Rhodoferax sp.
GCGATGTTCTCGGCGGTGAGGTTGGGCGCGCTGGCCACCACCACGGCGTGGCGCACGCGCTGCGGGTACTGCAGGGTCCAGCTCAGGGCCTGCATGCCGCCCAGACTGCCGCCCATCACGGCCGCCAGCGTGTCAATGCCCAGCGCGTCCAGCAGCCGGGCCTGGGCGTTGACCCAGTCTTCCACGGTGACCACCGGAAAGTCTGCGCCATAGATGCGGCCGGTGTCGGGGTGGGTGTGCATCGGGCCTGTGGAGCCAAAGCACGAACCCAGGTTGTTGACGCCAATGACAAAAAATTGGTCGGTGTCCAGCGCCTTGCCCGGGCCAATCATGTTGTCCCACCAGCCCTCGGATTTGGGCTGGCCCTCATACACGCCGGCCACATGGTGCGAGGCGTTGAGGGCGTGGCAGATCAGCACCGCGTTGGAGCGCTCGGCATTGAGCGTGCCGTAGGTCTCAAAGCTCAGCGCGTAGTCGCGGATCGAGGCGCCGCTTTGCAAAGCAAGGGCGTCGGCAAAGTGCAGGGACTGGGGTGTGGCAATCATCTTTATCAATGGAGGACAGAGCTGGTTCGCTTGGCTTGATGGCGGTCATTCCCACAGGGTTTCAAAAAAAATCCGGCTGCGCTAACTGCGGAGCCGGATGACCTGGTGGGGCGAACGGGCCGGTTTAGCTGAACTTCGAAACTCGGTGGTTTCGGCGCCCGCAATCAAGGATCAAATCGGCGCAAAAACTCAGTATAAAGCGTGTTCCGCAGGGGCTGCCGCTGCCGTCTGCCAGAATCAGGACTCGTCTCCAACCCAGCGACCCTGCGCATCCCCCACAGCCCGGCACGCCATGAACCCATTCAGACGACAACTCCTCACTGCCAGCCTCGGCTTGCCACTCGGTTCCCTGCCTTTGCTGACGGGCTGCTCGAAGCCGGAGCCAGCGGTCCGGGTAGCCGGCATTGTTTGGGTCGGGTGTGAACCCCTGTTTTTGGCCCGCGAACTCGGGTACTACGATGAAGCGCAGCTGCGTCTGGTAGAGCTGCCCTCCAGCACCGCCAACCTGATGGCACTGGCCTCCGGCGAGGTGGAAGCCGCCACCCTGACGCTGGATGAACTGCTGATCGCCCGCGAGGGCAAGCTCGACCTGCAAGTCATTTTGGTACTGGACGACTCCGCCGGAGCGGATGTGATCATGGTGCGCCCCAACATTCAAACCCTGGCGCAACTTCGTGGCCAGCGCATTGGCGTGGAGGAAACGGCGGTGGGCGCCCTGATGCTGGCGCAACTGCTGGCGACAGCGCAACTGCAACCCGGCGATGTCATCAAGGTGCCGGCCACCAGTGACCGCCATGTGGCGGCCTTTGAGGCCGGCGAGATTGACGCGGTGGTGTGTTTTGAGCCCTACGCCACGCAACTGGCCAAACGTGGTGCCCGGCGCCTGCTCGACAGCAGCCGGTTTCCGGGCCTGATTGTGGACCTGCTGGTGGCGCGCAACGACGCACTGGCGGCCTCGCCAAACCAGTTCCGCCAGCTCACAGCCGGGTATTTCCGCGCACTCGACTACCTGGCCCAGTCCCCCACGCAAGCCGCCGCCTTGATGGCACCACGCATGGCCATCAGCCCGGATGAGGTGCTGCAAGCCCTGAAAGGCGTGCGCCTGATGAACCTGACCGCCAACCACGCTTTGCTGGGCGGCACCACGCCCCAGTTGCCTGTGCTGGCGGGCAAGGTCGGGCAACTGATGGCCCAGACCGGCCTGCTGCGCACGGCACCGACGCTGGACCGGTTGATGAACCCGGACTACCTGCCTCCCATGCCCAAAGGGCCTGTCTGATGCGCCGCCCACTCACCCTCAAATGGGTCTTGCCTTTGGGCCTGGCCATCGTCTTGCTGCTGATCACCGGGCTCTCCACCCTGAGCAGCCTGCTCAACACCAAGACGGCGTTGACCAACACATCGCGCGCCGACCTGCTCAACCACACCGCTCACCTGGCGCGCATGGTGGAGCAAGGGCTGCAAGGCAGTCGCAGCCTGGTGGAGGCCGATGTGGGCCACGTCAGTTCTGACCGGCGCGTCACCGCCGTGCTGATTTTGGACAACACCGGCCGCATCTTGCTGGGCCACCGGCGCGCCTGGTTGGGCCAACTGGCCGCCGAGCGACTGCCCGGCTTTGACGACGCCTGGCGACAAAGCGCCATCGGCACCAGCCTGCCAGAACTGCGCGTCAGCCCCGACGGCATGCGCATGGAAAGCATGCACCCCTTCAACCTGCCAGCCACCGAAAATGAAATACGCAACACCAAGCATGGCGTGGTGTACGCCCGGTTTGACCTGACCGACACCTGGCAGGCAGCCAAGTACGAGGCCATCATGACCCGGCTGCCCTCGCTGGTGGCCATCTTGCTCACCCTGCTGCTGGTCGCCTGGCTGCTGCAGCGCCATGTGGCACGGCCACTGGCCAGACTGGGGCACGCCGCCAGTGCGCTGGCGCAGGGCCGCCTGGACACGCGGGTGGCAGTCACCGGCCCCGCCGAAATTTCCGCGCTGGCACGCGACTTCAACGCCATGGCCGCCGCCTTGCAGCGCAGCCAGGCCACGCTGGCGGCCAACGAGAAGCGCCTGGCCATTACCCTGCAGGCCATTGGCGACGGACTGATCGCCACCGATGCACAAGGACGCGTCACCCTCATGAACCCGGCTGCAGAGCGCTTCACGGGCTGGTTGAGCAGCGAGGCGCTGACCCTGCCGATTGACAACGTGTTCAAGATTGAAAGCGCGCTGACGGGCGAGCCCGCCGAGATCCCGGTAGAGCGGGTCTTGCGGGAGGGCGTGGTGGTGGGGTTGGCCAACCACACCGTGTTGATTTCGCGCCAGGGCGCGCGCCACGACATTGCCGACACGGCCGCCCCGATTGTTGACAGCGAAGGCACCATGCAGGGCGTGGTGCTGGTGTTTCAGGACGTGACCGAGCAGTACAAAATGCGCAAGGCGCTGGCCGACAGCGAAGCCCACTTTCGCACCCTGGCCAACAGCGGCCAGGCCCTGAGCTGGACTGAAAACATCCATCAGCAGTCCGATTACTTCAACGACACCTGGCTGCGTTTCACCGGCCGCACTCTGGAACAGGAACTGGGCACCGGCTGGGCCGACGGCATTCACCCCGACGACCGCGAGCGCTGCCTTGGGCCCTACCAGGCGGCGTGTTTGATGCGCGCCCCTTTTCAGGCCGAGTACCGGCACCGCCACGCCAGCGGCGAATACCGCTGGCTGCTCAACCAGGGCAGCCCGCGCTTTGACAGCGACGGCGTGTTCATCGGCTATGTGGGGCACTGCCTGGACATCACCGAGGCCAAACGCTCGGAGGCCGAAATCGCCAGATTGGCTTACCACGATGCCCTGACCGGCTTGCCCAACCGGGCGCTGTTTCAAGACCGGCTGGACCAGTCCCTGGCCGCTGCGCGCCGCGCGCGCTGGTTTGGGGCCCTGATGTTTGTCGACCTGGACCAGTTCAAGCGCCTCAACGACGTGTATGGCCATGCGCTGGGCGACGCCGTCCTGGTCGAGGTGGCCCAGCGCCTGAGCTACTGCCTGCGCCATGAAGACACCGTGGCGCGGCTTGGGGGTGACGAGTTTGTGGTGCTCTTGCCCGACCTGGCGCAGGAACCAAACGTAGCCGCCACACTGGCGCTGGCCGTGGCCGAAAAAATTCGTCTCGCGCTGGAAAGCCCCATCCACATCGATGACCAGATCTACACCACCGCAGCCAGTATCGGCATCACGCTATTCCCCAAAAACGACGAGAGCGTGGACGACCTGATGCGCGAGGCCGACATTGCCATGTACCGCGCCAAGGAAAGTGGCCGCAACGCCGTCTCCTACTTTGAACGCGACATGCAGGACTCCGTGACCCAGCGCTACGCGCTGGAGCAAGACCTGCGCGAGGCCGTGCGCCAGCAGGCCTTTGAGTTGCATTTGCAATCGCAGGTGGACGCCACAGGCACCCTGGTGGGCGCTGAAGCGCTGGTGCGCTGGCGCCACCCGACGCGTGGCCTGATCTCCCCGGCCAGCTTCATTCCGCTGGCGGAAGAGTCGCGTCTGATCGCCCCGCTGGGCGAGTGGGTGCTGCGCCAGGCGTGCGAGGTGATTGCCCGACTCGACGCCGCAGGGCACAGCCTGCACATTGCCGTGAACGTGAGCCCGCGGCAGTTCCAGCAACCCAACTTTGTCCTGCGGGTCAAGGAAATTTTGAGTTTGACCGGCGCCAACCCGACGCACCTGACCCTGGAAATCACCGAGGGTTTGCTGGTGGACCATGTGATGGAAACCATGGGCCGCATGGCGGAGTTGACGGCCTTGGGCATTCGTTTCTCGATTGACGATTTCGGCACGGGTTACTCGTCGCTGGCTTACCTGAAACGCTTGCCTTTGTTCGAACTCAAGATCGACAAGAGCTTTGTGCAGGATATTCCCAACGACCCCAACGACATGGCGCTGGTGGAAACCATTCTGGTCATGTCGCGGCATTTGCACCTGCAGGTGGTGGCCGAGGGGGTGGAAACCAGCGAACAGTTTGAGTTCCTGAAGGCCCAGGGCTGCGAGCGTTTTCAGGGCTATTACTTTCACCGGCCCCAGCCGCACGGGGCGTGGTTGGCGTCGCTGGTTTAGCCCAAATTCAAACCGGGCATGGCGCCCAAAAGGGGGGTCCATGTCAGCCAACAACCGGTCCGATGCCTACGCCCCCGCCGAGGTGGCGCAACGGGTGCAAACCGTGGGCGTGGCCAAGGCCAGAATGGCCACGCTGCCGCTCTTGATGCTGGGCGTGCTGGCGGGGGCGTTCATTGGCCTGGGTGCGATGTTTTTCACGTTGGTCAAGGCCGACCCCACGCTGGGTTTTGCGAGCAGCGCTGTGCTGGGCGGCCTGGTGTTTTCGCTGGGGCTGCTGTTGGTGGTGGTGGCTGGGGCCGAGCTGTTCACCGGCAACAACCTGCTGGCCATGGCCTGGGCCGACGGCCAGATCAACACCTCTGATGTGCTGCGCAACTGGGCCCTGGTGTGCCTGGCCAATTTTGTGGGGGCCGCAGGGCTGGCGCTGCTGGTGTTTGCCAGCGGGCACACGCACCTGAACGGCGGCGCCGTGGGCCAGGCAGTGCTCAACATCGCGCTGGCCAAGCAGGAGTTGTCGGTCGGTCAGGCGTTTTTCAGGGGCCTGCTGTGCAATGTGCTGGTGTGCATGGCCGTATGGATGGCCATGGCCGGTCGCAGCGTGATTGACAAGGCGGTGGCCATCGTGGCGCCGGTCACCGCTTTTGTGGCGGCGGGTTTCGAGCACAGCATTGCCAATATGTACCTGATGCCGCTGGCCATGCTGGTGCAGCAGGCCAGCCCGCTGGCGACCGGCAGCCCGGCAGTCACCTGGGCAGGCATGCTGGGCAATTTGCTGCCGGTCATTGCCGGCAATCTGGTGGGCGGCAGTGTGCTGGTGGGGCTGACTTACCACGTGATCTACCGGCGTGGCGCAACCCCCCGGGCGAAACCCGCTCCGGCAACGCCGCCAAGCCCGGCGCCCGACAAACAAGTGTCAGCAAAGTCAAATCCAGTCGCCAAGTCAACAGGGCGCTGAGTTATTTTTTCCCGCCAGGACCAGCCCCACC
>CAZLRQ010000098.1:5741-8736 GCA_964562035.1 uncultured Rhodoferax sp.
GCGGGTGGTTCAGCCGGCAAAGTGACGCCTTGCACCCGGGCACGCGCCTGCATTTGCTGGTGGTGTGCCAGTCGGTAAGCCTCGCGCTCCTGCGCCGTTTTGAGCGCACGCATCTTGGCGCGGTACTCGGTGCGCTCCTGCAGCGTCATTAACTGACTGCCATAAATTTGATCCTGCACCCGATCGCGGTCCTGCGCCTCGTCGCGGGTCTGGTCACGCGTCTGATCTTGCGCCCTGACGTTGGTGCTCAACCCTGCAACCAGCACTGCAGCGGCACCTGCCACCGCCAACCAATTCATGCCAATGTGTCGTGTCTTCATGTGTCACTCCTGGAGTTTTGAAAAAAGGTAGATCCCTGCACTTCATGCAAAAAAATTATGATTGCCGGCGGCCCGCCTGCATTGCGTTATCGCAATGCAGGTCAGTCACCGAAATACCTCAACCGTGTCGCCAGGTTTCCGGCTTGAAATCACCCGAGTTGCGCATGCGGCGACGCCTCGACAGCCCCAGCGCGCCCAGCGCCATCACCATCAACGCACCCACCGAAGGCTCTGGCACCACCTGCGTCAGATACACACCTGCCCAGCCATTCTCCGCATCTGCCATGCTGGCACTGATCGCCAGCCAGCCATTGCGAAAGCTGTCGCGTTCGATGGACAGCGCCACGATCGGCAATCCCAGCGCTTCCGGGTCGAGCATCTCGCCCAGCATGGCCGAGGTCAGCAGTGCGTAGGGTTCAAGCACATCGCTGAGGTCGAGGTACAAGCCAAAAACACCGGTCTGGGGCTCGGTCGCCTTGAAGACCACATTGGCCCCATCGCCTGCAATGAACGCGGTGGACCGCCAGCGCGCGCCTTCTTCCTCCTCAGACTCATCCCCGCCGCCCTGACCGGCGTTGCCTGAGAAGTTCCAGAACAAAAAGTCCTCGTAGTCGTCGCCAGTCTCGGCCACTAACTGCAGTTGGCCAGTCAGGGTGTCTTTGAGAAAAATGCCTTGGTGCTGCGGCACGTCACGGGTGGTCTTGCCGGTGGGAACACCGTTGGCATCCTTGTCACTCTGGGCCAGGCAGGCGGCCAGCACATCGGCGTTGCCGTCTGCGGCGCAAGTCAGCGTCACCGTGCGTACTTCGCTGCCCCAGGCCCCCCAGAACGAGACATAACGACCGTCGAAGGACAAGCCTTCGCCCAAGCGGTTGAGCGTTGTGCCCCCGGGGTTGGTCACACCAGGCACGGTTTCTCCAATACTCACCAAAGTGCTCAAAGCGGATTGGCCAACTGTTGCACGGTAGATGCCGCCCGCCGTGGGGGCGTCTTCATTGTCCAGACCGGTGAAGACGACCTGGCCCTTGGCTGCACTTGGTGGTGCAGTAGAACCAAAAGTTGTTCCAGCGGGAACGTACTGACTGTCTGGCATAGCCATGCCACGCCACGCAATAGCTACAGCGCCAGCTTCTCCGCCTGCACTGACAATGTCGCGGTAAAAAACGCCGGTTTTTGCCTCGACGCCTTCCGCATAATTGCCCTTGAAGGCAATGTACTTGCCATCGAACGCGGCGGGAGCCCCCGGAAACTGGTCAAAACGCAGACCAGCGCTGCCCACCGCCGGCAGCGGAATCTGAAACTGCGGAAAGGCGGGCACCGCGCCGAGCAAGCCCATACCGGTGGTCAGCACGCCACCAGGCGTCGCGTAAATGCCCGCCGTGCCCACCCGGGTGTCAGAGCCCGTGGCCGGATCAAGGTACTCCCAGACCGGCTGCGACTGGCCACGGGTAGCGACCAAGTTCGACCCACTGTCAATACGCGCAAACGAGGGAAACTCATTGAACGTTGCTGAAAGGTTGTTCGGTGACGGCACAAGAGAACCTTGGGTAGCAAGGGCTTGCACTGGCGTTTGGGTCTTCATGTCGCGCTGAAACACGCCAGACACTCGCTGCCCACCCTCACCACCTTGCGTGCGACCGCGGAACACGACCAGTCCATCATCGTTAACAGACGGCGGGCTGTAACTATTAAAGGTCTTGGTGGCGCTCGGGTCCGTCAAATCTGGCGCGACAAAACTGTTGTTAGCCACAGTTGTCCAGTTCAGGATCGGTGCTGCAGCCACTGTGGTCACCCCAAATACCCCGACGATAGCCATGCACAGTGCGGCCAACGGCTCTTTGGCGTTGCAAGCTGGGCGCCTGTTGTTCAAGCGACCCTGTTCGCGCCATGATGCAACCGGTCCACCCGCCGCGCCGGAGGCGCCGACGGCAGCAATCGCGGCACACGCCGTGGTGCCGCCCGCTTTCAGCTTTGTTTTCATAGTCATGATCAATTCCCTGTTGACGGCCCTGCGTCCCTTCAGGCCAAGATGTTGTTATCTGAACGCCACATCAATTTAGGGAGAAACGGGTGGGCCTGCCTTGACAATTCGTTGCATTCGGTTACCAACTTGCATGACCTGCTTACATCTTGACAATGATCAATCGGGACTCGTGAAGACGCCGCTGTCAAAGCGATCTGACCAGAATCAATCAACCCGCCCAAGGAGCGAGCGTCACCCGGAAGACTCACCCAAATTTAGGCGCGTTTCTTGCTTTAATTTGGTGCGTTTTTGTCAATTCCTGCATTTACGCACCAATTCAACGCATTTTTATCGCAAGAGGTTTTCATGGAAGCACTCAAACAGGGCGCCGACACCCTGTTCATCCTTCTCGGCGCCGTCATGGTGCTGGCCATGCACGCAGGTTTTGCCTTTCTGGAGCTGGGCACCGTGCGGCGCAAGAACCAGGTCAACGCACTGGTCAAAATTTTGGTGGACTTTTCCGTCTCCACGGTGGTGTATTTCACCGTCGGCTACGGCGTGGCCTATGGCAGCCATTTTCTGGTGGGGGCCGAGCAACTGGCCGCACAAAACGGCTACGCCCTCGTCAAGTTCTTCTTTTTGCTGACCTTTGCCGCAGCCATTCCGGCCATCATCTCGGGCGGCATTGCCGAGCGCGCCAAGTTCTGGCCGC
>CAZLRQ010000099.1:0-4495 GCA_964562035.1 uncultured Rhodoferax sp.
ACGGCATTGAAGTGCAGGGCTACGCGCACGACACCATGCTGCAAAGCTACGTGCTGGAGGTGCACAAACCGCACGGCCTGGCCAGCCTGGCCGAGCGCCATTTGGGGCGTGGCGGCATCAGCTTTGAGGACCTGTGTGGCAAAGGTGCGCAGCAAATTTGCTTTGACCAGGTGGAGGTTGCCAAGGCCGCCGAGTACTCGTGTGAAGACTCGGACCAGACGCTGGAGGTGCATCGGGCGCTGTGGCCACAACTGCAGGCCAGTGGCAGCCAAACCTCTTTGTTGCCAGAAACCTTGGTGGGCGACACGGTGGTGAGCAGTGCGGCGGGGCAGGGCAACAGCCAAGCGGCAGTGGCGCAGCCCAACCCCCATCACTTCCCCAGCCTGCTGGGCATTTACGAGCTGGAAATGGCCAGCAGCGAGGCGCTCTACCGCATTGAACGCAACGGCGTGCTGATTGATGCGCCCACGCTGGCAGCCCAAAGCCAGGCCCTCGGCGCGCGCATTTTGCAGTTAGAGACCGAGGCCCATGCGCTGGCCGGGCAAATCTTCAACCTGAGCAGCCCGAAGCAAATTGGCGAAATTTTCTTCACCAAGCTCGGTCTGCCCATCGTCAAGAAAACCCCCACCGGCACCCCCAGCACCGACGACGAAGTGCTGCAAAAGCTGGCCGAAGATTTTCCGCTGCCCGCCAAAATTCTGGAGCACCGCAGTCTGGCCAAGCTCAAGGGCACGTACACCGACAAGCTGGCCCAACTGGCCCATCCGCGCACCGGCCGCGTGCACACGCACTACGCCCAGGCGGTGGCCGTGACCGGGCGCCTTTCCAGCAACGACCCCAATCTGCAGAACATTCCGATTCGTACCCCTGAGGGGCGCCGTGTGCGTGAGGCCTTTGTGGCGCCCGCCGGCAGCTTCATTGCCAGCGCTGATTACAGCCAGATTGAGCTGCGCATCATGGCGCACATCAGCGGCGACGCGGCGTTGTTGCTGGCCTTTCACGACAACATGGACGTGCACCGCGCCACGGCGGCCGAGATCTTTGGTGTGGGCACCGCGCAGGTCACCAGCGAGCAACGGCGCTACGCCAAGGTCATCAACTTTGGTTTGATTTATGGCATGAGCGCCTACGGCCTGGCCAAGGCCCTGGGCATCGACAACACCGCGGCTAAAAACTACATTGAGCGCTACTTTGACCGCTACCCCGGCGTCAAGCTCTACATGGACCACACCCGCCAAAGCGCCAAGGCGCATGGCTACGTGGAGACCGTGTTTGGCCGCCGCCTGGTGTTGCCCGAAATCAACTCCCCCAACGGCCCGCGCCGCGCCGGGGCCGAGCGCGCCGCCATCAACGCGCCCATGCAGGGCACGGCAGCAGACCTGATCAAGCTCAGCATGGTCAAGGTGCAACAGGTGCTGGATGACGAGAAAAAAGCCACCAAAATGATCATGCAGGTGCATGACGAACTGGTGTTTGAGGTGCCCGAGGCCGAAGTGAACTGGGTCAAGCACGAGATTCCGCGCCTCATGGCCAGTGTGGCCCACCTCAAGGTGCCGCTCTTAGCCGAAGTGGGTGTGGGCCTGAACTGGGATCAGGCGCACTGAGCCCGTCAGACCAGGGGGGCTGGCTGGGTGCGCGGGGTTTCCTCGTCAATGCACCAGTCCCACCGGTTGGCCACCTCAAACCGGGCCCGTCCGGCAGATTTGGCCCGGTACATGGCGGCATCAGCCGCGTTGACCAGCGTTGAGGCGTCCATGGTGGCGTCAGGCTGGGTGCTGGCCACGCCCACACTGAGCGTGACCCAGTTGGCGGTGGATGAAGCTGCGTGGGGCACCGCTTCTTGCTGCATGCGGTCCAGGCAATTTTGGGCGGTCTCGCACGCGTGGTTGATGTCGGCGTTGGGCAGCAGCATCACAAACTCTTCACCGCCGTAGCGCGCCACCAGTTCACCGGCCCGGCGCACGCACTGGCCCAGCGCGGTGGCCACGCGGCGCAGGCACTGGTCACCCGCCGGGTGACCATAGCGGTCGTTGTAGTTTTTGAAGTGGTCAATGTCCACCATCAGCAGACTCAAGGGTGCACCGCTGCGGGCTGCGCGCAACCACTCGGTGGCCAAGGCCTCGTCAAAGCGGCGGCGGTTGGCCAGTCCGGTGAGACCGTCGGTGGCTGACTGCTGAACCAGTTGCTGGTTGCTGATCTCCAGCATTTTTTCCCGGCGCACCAAGTCAGTCACGTCCACCCGGGCTGCCATCACATAGCCCTCAGCGGTTCGGGTTTCATAGATATGCACCCAGCGGTCGCCGGCCAGTTCTTGCAGCAGGGGGGCTGGGTGGCGTGCGCGGGTGGACATGCGCTCGGCCAGCCACTCGTCTTCACGTCCAATGGCCGCAATGATCAGTCGTTTTCGCAGGATGGCGCGCTGCAGCGTTTCAAAGGTTTGTCCCAAATGCGCGGGGGTGTGAAAGTCCGGGTGCATCAGATTGACGGTTTTGTTGTACATCGTCAACCGGTCATGCTCGTCCCAAATCTCCAGCCCTACATTCAGTGAGTCCAAGCTGTTGGCCAGCAACTGGTGTGCCCGATGTGTTTCCAGTCCGGCGGCCGACAACGCTGCCCAACGGGCTTGCCCGTCGCCGCTGTAGCGCTTGGGTTGGTCGGGCAATGCGGCGCCGTCGTCAAGGATCGGGCCGCGTGAGCCCAACATCAGATCACTCGCAGGCAGGCTCTGCCAACCGAGTAAAACTTCGTGGCCCAGCGCCGCCCTCAATACGGCTGATCTCAATCCGGTGTCGTTCATTGAGTTTCCTGTGATTCACCTGCTGACTGAACCTGTGCTTTTACAGGCCCGCCATCCCCAGCGATTAGGGGTCAAGCGTACCGGGGCAGGGCGCTGGTGTGAATACCGGATGTGGCTATAAATGACTACCTTAATTCCGGTAGCCAGCGGCTCACATGCTGGTCAGGCCCAGCCGGATGGCGTGTTTGGTGAGCTCGGCCACGGTGTGCAGTTCCAGCTTGTTCATGATGTTGCGCCGGTGCACATCAACCGTGCTGGGGGCAATGTGCATTTTTTCGGCAATTTGAGGCGATGTTTTGCCCTCGGCCAACAGGCGCAAGACCTCGGTTTCACGCCGGCCCAGGCGCTTGTTGTCGCGTGTTCCGTCGGCGTTGTTGCCGCTGCGCTGGCTGGCCTCCAGCAAGATGGACGCGGTTTCCGGGCACAGGTAGGTTTTGCCCTGTGCAGCGCTCTTGATGGCGCTGACCAGTTGTTCCCCCGCCGCTGACTTGATCACGTAAGCGGTGGCACCGGCCTCCATCATTTCCATCACGAACTTCTTGTAGTTGAACGCCGACAGCGCCACCACCCGAACGGCCGGAAAACGGGCCAGCAAGGCGCGGGTGGCCTCAATGCCGTTCACCTGCGGCATGCTGATGTCCATCACCACCACATCTGGTTTGAGCTTGCCCACCGCCTCTTGCACCAGGGCGCCGTCGCCCAGTTCGCCCACCACTTCCACCTCGGGCTCCTTGTCCAGCATCATGCGCAGGGCTTCGCGGAACATGGTGTGGTCGTCTACCAGCAGGGTACGGATGCTCATGACTTGTTTCTCCGGGCGGGTTTGACGTCAGTTTTGCTACCCAGCAGCAAAGGAACGTTAATGACCACGGTGGTGCCGTCGTCAGAGTTGCTGTGGATGGTCACCTCACCGCCCAGCAGGTTGATGCGCTCATGCACGCTGAGCAGGCCAAACCCGCCTGAACCATCTGTGGCCGGTACTTCGTCGGGGTCAAAACCTTTGCCCGCGTCGCTCACGGTCAGGATCAGCGTGTCACCCTCGCCACGCGCGGTGGTGACCGTGGCCTGGGTCACCCCCGCATGTTTGGCGATGTTGATCAACAACTCCCGCACGGCCCGAAACAGCGTGGCACTGACTGCCGGGTTCATGGGTTTGGGCTTGCCGTCGTCCTGGGTGCTCACGTCGAGTTTGTACATCTGATGCATCTCGTCAGCCATCCACTCAATGGCGGCTGCCAGGCCCAATTCGTCGAGCATCGGGGGGCTGAGCTGGAAGGCCATCACCCGCACCTTGCGATTGGCCTGGTCCACGGCGCGGGAGCATTCATTCATGGCGTTGCGCATGTAATCGGGTACATCCAGCTTTTCCATGGTCGCAATCTTGAGCTTGATCATGGCCAGCATCTGGCCCAGGTCGTCATGCAGGTCTTGCGCCAGCAAGCGCCGCTCACGCGTTTCGGCCATGGCCAGCGCGGCCGACAGGGTGCGCATTTTGTCGCTCTGCTGGTGCGACGCATCCAGGTCTTTGCGCGCCCGGTGGGCCGCCCGGGTGGCAAGCCGGCTCTCCGTGATGTCGGTGTAGGTCAGGATGATGCCGCTGATGTCGCCTTTTTCATCGCGGTAGGGCAACGCCCGGCGCATGTAGGCGCGCCCGCTGGCCTCAAATTCTTCCAGCGTCACGGCCTTGTTGGCCAGCAC
>CAZLRQ010000099.1:4595-8700 GCA_964562035.1 uncultured Rhodoferax sp.
TCGTTGAGCGAGCGCAACTCTTCGTTGGTGGTGACCACCTCTTCGTTGGACACCTTGAGGTCTTCCGTGGAGGTCTCAAACCGCTCAATGCTGGCTTGCAGGTCGTCGCGCGTGGCTTGCAGTTCTTCTTCCAGGTGGCGCACCAGCACCCCTTCGGTGCTCTGCTCAGGGGGCATTAGCGCGGGCGTCTGGTCGTGCTTGAACACCACCAGGTACAGGCGCCCCGAATCGTTGCCGGGGTGCGGTGTGACGGTGATCTCCACCGGGGCAAAGCCACCACTGCGCTTCATGCGGGCACCGGTCACGCTCACGGTCAGGTTGGTCGTTGCCGCCTCGCTCAGCGCGGCACGCAGGCGTGAGCGCAGGCCCTCGCGCACCAGCAGCAGCAGGTCTTGCACCGGGGCGCCACGCGGGCGCACCAGAAAATCGTCGGTCGGGCCGCAAAAATACAGCGTCTCGTTGCGGCTGTCGATCAGCACCGACGCCGGGGCAAAGCGGTCCAGAATCAACTTTTGCGCAATGCTGGCCACCTGGCTCAAGGGGGGCGCACTGCGGGCAATGGGCAACTGAAGGCCTGGCCGGTTGTCGCCCAAGCGCGTGGGCAGGGCCAGCGTGTCGGCCCGGGTGCTGCCCTCGCGCTGAAAAATGCGCCACTTTTTGGAAATCGGGTTGAACAGGTCGTCACGCATGCTGTTGGACTCGGCACTGCCCAAAAACAGATAGCCCTCTTTGCGCAGCGCAAAGTGAAAAATATTGAGTACCCGTTTCTGCAGGTCTGACTCCAGGTAGATCAGCACATTGCGGCAACTGATCAGGTCCACCCTGCCAAAGGGCGGATCGGAGAACATGTTTTGCGAACCAAACACCACGGCGGCGCGCAGCGTCTCGCTCACCGTGAAATGCTGGCTGTCCGGGCCCTTGGTGAAATAGCGCTTGAGTCGGGTGGGCGAGACACGGGCCGCAATGCCAACGGGGTAGCGGCCGCAGCGTCCCACTTCGAGTGCGTCGTTGTTGGTGTCTGTGGCAAAAATCTGCAGGGCGCACGTTTTGCGCGCACGGCGCAAGTGGTCCAGCACCACCATGGCCATGGTGTAGGCCTCTTCGCCCGTGGAGCAGCCCGGCACCCAGATGCGAATGGGCTCGTCATTGCCCCTGGCGCTCACCATCGGCGCGATGACTTCGGTCTCCAGCGTTCGCCAGGCTTGGGGGTCACGGAAAAATTCGGTCACACCAATGAGCAGGTCCCGAAACAGCGCGTCTACCTCTTCTGGTTCTTTTTTCAGCAGGGCCACATACGCGCTTTGCGCCACGATGCCGCGCAAGCCCATGCGCCGCTCAATGCGGCGCAGCAGGGTGGCGCGCTTGTAGCCTGAAAAGTCGTAGCCCCGTCGCTCGTGAATGATTTTGAGCAGGCTTTGGGTGGCCTTGGGGTCGGTGCCGCCGTTTGCCTCGTCAGACTCGCCTGCCACGTAGGGGTGGCGGGCGTAGCCCGTAATGACCTGGGCCATTTGCTCCACGGGCAACACGTAGTTGGCCGCGCCTGCAGCAATGGCGCTGCGGGGCATGCCGTCAAATTCGGCGGTTTCGGGGTCTTGCACCAGCACGATGCCGCCGTGGGTGGCAATGCTTTTCAGGCCCAGGGCACCGTCAGTGCCCATGCCGGAGAGCACGATACCGATCGCGCGGGCACCGCAGTCTTTGCCCAGTGAACTGAAAAAGTGGTCAATCGGCAAGTGCAGGCGTTCCCGGCTGCCGCGCTCGGTCAGTCGCAGGCAGCCGTCCAGCATGGCCACTTCCTTGTCGGAGGGCGAGGTGTAGACATGGTCGGCCTGCACCCGCAGTCCGTCAGTGGCCTCGCGCACGGGCATGGTGGTGTTCTTGGCAAACAGTTCGGCTGCCAGGCTGACGTGGGTGGGGTCCAGGTGTTGCACCACCACGAAAGCCACGCCGCTGTCGGCAGGCATGGCCTTGAAGAAACGCCGGATGGCCTCGAATCCGCCAGCCGATGCACCAATGCCGGCAACACACAGGGTTGAACCCACAGTGGGCGCCGTGCTCGGGGCGGGCAGTGCGCTTTTGCGACTGCGTTTGGCGATTTTTGGGGTGGACATGGATTCTCCCTGGCAACAAATTGGCATGCAGATACAGCCCAACGCCAAAGGGCGTTGGGCTGCTACGGGCTAACTTGGCTGACTGGCCCAAATTCTGCTGTGACACGCAGGGCTTGAGCACACCAACATTCGCAGCGGCAGTTTAGCGGTTAAGCCATGCGCCTCAAATGGGATGTCGCGCAGTCCGCTGGCCCGGTTCACAGCGAAACCATCATCCTGCGTGAGCCAAAATACGGAATCTACCTTGTAATGGCCGCTCGTTGGCCCTTTTATGAACCATCCCGTCTTGTCGTCCCTGCTGCCTGTTGTGCTGTTGATAGCTATTGGATTAATAGCTGGTAAGGCAGGCTGGATAAGGGCTGAGGCCACAAAAGACTTGTCAAACCTGGTCTTTATGGTGCTCACGCCTGCGCTGCTGTTTCGCACCATGAGCACCGTGCAGGTGCAGGACCTCAACTTCAAACCGGTTGCCATGTATTTTGTGGCGGCGATGTTGCTTTTTGGTGCCATGTTCTTCTGGAAAGGGGCCAACCGCCGTGCCGCGGTGCTGGCGCTGGCGGCGGTATTTGGCAATACGCTGGTCATTGGCACGCCTCTCGTGTCACTCGCTTATGGCGAAGCCGGGCTGGTGACCCTGTTCACCCTGATTTCAGTCCATGCCCTGGTGCTGCTGACGATGTCCACCGTGGTGCTGGAGCTGACGGTGGCGCGCGAGGCCGCGGCCACGGGTGTCGCCCGCCAGCAGCACATGGCGCGCACGGTGCTCAGTGCCATGCGCAATGGCATTCTCCAGCCCGTGCCACTGCCTATTTTGGTGGGCCTGCTGTTTGCCCAGACCGGGCTGGTCGTGCCTGACGTGGTGGACCGCCCCCTCCAGCTCTTGGGCAGCGCGTTTGGTCCGCTGGCGCTGCTGCTGGTGGGCGTGACGCTGACCCATGTGCGGGTGGGGGATCATTTGAAAGGAGCGCTGGGACTGACGCTGGCCAAAAACCTGGTGTTCCCGGCCTTGGTGGCCTTGCTGTGCTGGGGCATGGGTTTGAGTGGATTGCCCCTCACGGTGATGATTGTCGCGGCCTCACTGCCCATTGGCGCCAATGTGTTCATGTTCTCCCAGCGCTACAACGTGGCCGAAGAACTGGTGACCGCCAGCATGGCGGTGTCGACCGTGCTGGCTTTGCTGACGATCACGCTGGTGATGGCGCTCGTGCCGCTGCTGCTCTAAAAGAGGGCTGTTGCAGCCCTCAGGGGGCCAGTCGCTCGCGCACCCAGACCGGACCTTCTGCCGAAGTGCCTTGCACGC
The DNA here is from genome assembly GCA_964562035.1 of uncultured Rhodoferax sp. GTDB lineage: Bacteria > Pseudomonadota > Gammaproteobacteria > Burkholderiales > Burkholderiaceae_C > Rhodoferax. The sequence goes on from CAZLRQ010000099.1 coordinate 8,007, forward strand.
TGTAACGCAGCCGGTCATGCAGGCGGCTTTTGCGCCCCTGCCAAAACTCCCAGTGGTCCGGCTTGAGCCGGTAGCCGCCCCAGTGCGGCGGGCGTGGCGGGCGCAGCAAAAACTGGGCGCCGTATTTGGCCGCGTTGGCCACCAGCACGCCGCGGCCCGAGATGACCTGGCTCTGCGGCGAGGCCCAGGCGCCTATGCGGGAGTCCAGCGGGCGGCTGTGAAAGTAATCGTCACTTTCTTCATCGCTGACCTTTTCCACCAGGCCTTCGATACGCACCACCCGTTCCAGCTCCACCCAGTGAAACTGCAGGGCGGCAAACGGATTGCCAGCCAGTTCCTGGCCTTTGCGGCTGCCGTAGTTGGTGAACCACACAATGCCGCGTTCGTCATAGCCCTTGATCAGCACCACACGGGTGCTGGGGCGCAGGTTGCTGGCCACGGTGGCCACGGTCATGGCGTTGGGTTCGGGCACTTCGGCACTGATGGCTTCAGTCAGCCAGTGAGCGAACTGCTGCATTGGGTCGGCATGCGAGGCGTCTTCGTTGAGTTCGGCGCGTTCGTAGCTTTTTCGGAGGTCGGCTATAGAGGTCATCGGGGCAGTATAAAAGCCCGGGTGCGCCGGGCCGTCAGGCGACAGCGGGGGCCGGTTTTACAATCAGCGCTTTTCAAAGGGATTCCAACAATGTCTTCTCAA
>CAZLRQ010000100.1:0-8679 GCA_964562035.1 uncultured Rhodoferax sp.
AGGACGGCAGCGAGTTGGCGGTTTTGACTCGGTCTTTGCCAGCTGCAGTGCACGACGCCTTTCAGGCGCTCATTCAGCTTTATGGCGACGACCAAGTTTTGCTTGAGGCCCAGCAGGCCCTGCCGGACCGTCCTGCAGTGCGAGATGCGTTGTCCAATTTAAAGTGGCTGGCCAGTCATCTGGAAGGCGTCAAAGTTACTTTTGATCTGGCCGATTTGCGCGGCTATGCCTACTACACCGGGGCTCGGTTTTCGATTTATGCGCCGGGCGCCAGTGACGCGCTGGTGCGCGGTGGGCGCTATGACGAAGTCGGTGCAGTGTTCGGCCGTAACCGTCCGGCGGCGGGCTTTAGCCTGGATGTCAAAGCGTTGGTCGGTGTGTTGGCAGCGCGACCCTTGCATGCGGCCATCCGGGCACCTTGGCGTGAGGCGGCTGATTTGCGGTCCGCCATTGCGTCATTACGTGCCCGCGGCGAGACAGTGGTTTGCGTTTTGCCAGGCCACGAGAGCGAAGTTGATGAGTTCCATTGTGATCGCGAGTTGGTTCAGGTCGCGCAGCAATGGGTCGTGCAAGCCATTTCAGATTAAACGGAACGAAGAAAAAATGATAGCAACTAAAGGACGCAACGTCGTCGTCGTGGGAACCCAGTGGGGTGATGAGGGCAAAGGCAAGCTGGTGGATTGGCTCACCGAGAGTGCGCAAGGCGTTGTTCGTTTTCAGGGTGGTCACAATGCCGGGCACACTTTGGTGATCAACGGCGTGAAGACCGCGTTGCACCTGATCCCAAGCGGCATCATGCGGCCTGGCGTCAAGTGCTACATCGGCAATGGCGTGGTGTTGTCGGCAGCCAAGTTGTTTGAGGAAATCGAAGGTTTGGAAAAAGTGGGCGTGGAATTGCGCTCCCGTCTGCGGATCAGCGAGGCCTGCCCGTTGATTTTGCCGTTTCACGCGGCGCTCGATGTGGCCCGTGAAGCTGCGCGCGAGAAGGGTGGCAATGCCAAGATCGGTACCACCGGCCGCGGCATTGGCCCAGCCTATGAGGACAAAATTGCGCGCCGCGCTTTGCGCGTGCAGGACTTGAAATACCCAGAGCGATTTGCCAACAAGCTGCGCGAGTTGCTTGACCTGCACAACCACGTGCTGTCCACTTACTTGGGTTCAGCCTCGTTTGATTTTGGCCCCACTTTGGCGCCTTACATGGTGGACGGCCAAGTGCAGTTTCAAGCGGTGTTTGACGAGGCCATGCGCCACGCCGAACTGCTCAAGCCCATGATGGCCGATGTGTCGCGTGAGCTGAACGAGGCGCACCTCAAAGGCGCTAACTTGCTGTTTGAAGGTGCCCAAGGAACGCTGCTCGATGTGGACCACGGCACTTATCCCTACGTAACCTCAAGCAACTGTGTTGCGGGCAATGCGGCTGCAGGCTCGGGTGTTGGTCCTGGCATGTTGCACTACATCCTGGGCATCACCAAAGCCTATTGCACGCGGGTGGGCGGTGGTCCGTTCCCGACGGAGCTTGACTGGGAAGTGGAAGGTACACCTGGCTATCACATGAGCACCATTGGTGCCGAAAAAGGGGTGACAACGGGTCGAAGCCGCCGCTGCGGCTGGTTTGATGCCGCGTTGCTCAAACGGTCGGCGCAAGTCAATGGCTTGACGGGTTTGTGCATCACCAAACTTGACGTGCTGGATGGTTTGACTGAATTGAAACTGTGTACCGGTTACGAGCTCGATGGCGAGTTGGTCGATATTCTGCCGATGGGGGCGGATGATATTGAACGCTGCAAGCCAGTGTACGAAACCATTGAGGGCTGGACCGACAGCACCGTCGGTGTGACGCAATATGACAAGCTCCCCGTGAATGCTCGTTTGTACCTGCAACGCATTGAGCAGGTCACCGGTGTACCAATTCACATGGTGTCTACCAGCCCGGACCGCGACCACACCATCATGATGCGGCACCCTTACCTGGCGGACTGAGTTATTCAAGATTTTGAGTCAAATATGCCCGTAGCCCCCGTGCTATATGCGTCTATAGCTATTTATTCAGGAGTTAATCCATGCTGACCGAAGACGGTAAACACTTGTATGTAAGCTACGACGAGTACCACAACCTGATTGAAAAGCTGGCGATCAAGATCCATCAATCCGGGTGGACGTTTGACACCATTCTGTGCTTGGCGCGTGGTGGCTTGCGGCCTGGTGACATCTTGTCGCGGGTGTTCGATAAGCCCTTGGCCATCATGTCGACCAGTTCTTACCGTTCCGATGCTGGAACGGTGCAGGGCAATCTGGACATTGCGCGGTTCATCACAACGCCCAAGGGTGAGATTGCGGGCAAGGTTTTGCTGGTGGACGATTTGGCTGACTCTGGCCACACGCTCAATGCGGTGATGAAACAGCTCAAATCCAACTACCAGCCGATCACCGAGTTGCGCAGTGCCGTCATCTGGACCAAAGGGCTGTCCACTTTTACGCCTGACTATTCGGTTGAGTTCTTGCCCACCAACCCCTGGATTCACCAGCCGTTTGAGGGCTATGACGCCTTGCGTCCCGATCAGTTGATCCAGAAGTGGAGCGTCTGAGGGCGAGAGATCAATGGCCGACCTCACCACCACGCTGATTCATCACCCTTACACACCACCTGAGGGCTTCCTGGCACCTCAGCCGGGTGTCTTCAAGGCGTCAACGGTCATCTTTCCCAGTGTGGCGGCCATGCGGGCGTTTGAATGGAAAGACAAGTCGGCCTATACCTACGGGCTGCACGGCACACCGACCACTTACACCTTGGAGGAGCGCCTTTGCACGCTGGAAGGCGGTCTTCAGTGTCTGCTGGTGCCCAGCGGGCTGGCTGCCATAGCCAACGTGGCGTTGTCCCTCTTGCGTACAGGCGATGAGGTGCTGATTCCTGACAACGCCTACGGTCCCAACAGTGCACTGGCTGAAGGCGAATTGAAGGCCTGGGGTATCACCCACCAGTTCTATGACCCCATGAGTCCGCGCGATCTGGTGTCCAAAATCGGTCCACGCACCCGGTTGGTGTGGTTGGAGGCGGCCGGGTCTGTCACCCTCGAATTTCCAGACTTGTGTGAGCTGGTGCGCGTCTGCAAGGCCAAAGGTGTGTGGACGGCGCTGGACAACACCTGGGGTGCCGGCCTGGCGTTCGCGCCGTTTGACTTGCAGCCTGGGGTGATTCCGGCGTTGGGCGTGGATGTTTCAGTGCATGCACTGACGAAATACCCCAGCGGTGGTGGCGACGTGCTCATGGGCAGCGTGATAACGCGTGATGATGCGCTGCACATGAAGCTCAAGCTCACACACATGCGCTTGGGACTGGGTGTGGCGGCCAACGATGCCGAAGCGGTTTTGCGTGGTTTGCCCAGCATGGCGCTGCGGTATCGTGCGCACGACGAGACCACTCGTGGTTTGGCGCTTTGGTCCCAGGGTTGTGCGGAGTTTGTCCAAGTTCTACACCCGGCCTTGCGTGAATCACCTGGTCACGCGCATTGGAAGGCCCTTTGTGCCAATGGTTTTGGCGGGGCAGCCGGTCTGTTCTCTGTTGTGATTGACCCCAAGTTCAGCCAGACCCAGGTCGATGCCTTTTGCGATGCGCTGCAGTTGTTCAAGGTCGGTTACAGCTGGGGTGGCCCTGTGAGTCTGGTGATGCCTTATGAATTAGCCAGCATGCGCCATGGATGGCCTGGTCATTTGCAGCAGGGTACGGTGGTGCGTTTTTCGGTGGGCTTGGAGGCGATGGCCGATTTGCAGCTTGATATTGCGCAAGCCCTGCAAGTTTTTAAGAGTGAGTGCCTTTGAGTCAGTGTTTTCCTGAATGGCGTGGCGGGTGATTCGTCTATAAGCTGAGAGGAATGAATACCTCGCCAGAACCGTACGTACCACCGCCTTCCGAGGCACCACGCAAAGACATTGTTGTCCTGCATCTGAGCGATCCTTTTCAGTGGTTGATACGGGGCTACCATGACCTGATGGCTGCCAAGCTGATCAGTTTTTTCTATGGTCTGTGCTTCTGGGGAATGGCGCTGGTGTTGGCCGCCGTCTTTCGCAACAAGCCTGAATACGCCATGTCCATCGCATCGGGCTGCCTGTTGTTGGGGCCGTTTTTGGCGATGGGCTTGTACGAGGTCAGTCGCCGCCGTGAACTGGGTTTGACGCCTGAGTTGGGAGAGTCTTTGACCTGCTGGGATTCTCATGTTCGCAGCATGGGCATGCTGGTGTTGGTGCTGATTGTTCTTGAGTTGCTGTGGGGACGGGCGTCGTTGGTGGTGTTCGCGGTGTTCTTCAACACGGGTATGCCATCCACCACCGGGGTGATTCAGGCGGTTTTTAATCCTCAGAATTGGGAATTTTTGCTGGTCTACCTTGTGGTTGGCGGTGCGTTTGCCGGTTTGGTTTACTCGGTGGCGGTGGTGTCGATCCCCATGATTCTGGACCGCGACACGGATGCCATTTCTGCTGGCATTACCAGTTTGCAGGTGGTCTTCGGCAACCCGGGCGTCATGGTTCTGTGGGGTGTTCTAATTACGCTCCTGGTTTTGGTGGCTATGCTGCCGTGGGGTGCCGGACTCCTGGTGGTGGGCCCCTTGCTGGGCCATGCCAGTTGGCACGCTTATCGGGGCTCGGTCCGCTGGCTTGACGAGGATGAGCGGTCCGCGGATGTGGCGCTGGCTTAAGACTAAAAAACAGCGGCAGCGCAAGTGCGGGCCGGGTGGGATGGTAAAGTGACTTCTATAACTTGAAAGCAAATTTTGGCAACACCTAATTACGGATACGAAAAGCGTCAGAAAGAACTGGCCAAAAAGAAGAAAAAAGAGGAAAAGCTCAAGCACAAGGCTGAGCGCAAAGTAGGCGAGGGCGCAGAAGATGGCGCCCCTGAGGATGATGCGGCGGCCGAGCCCACTGAGCCCGGCACTGAACCGCCTGCCCAGCCCTGAAATAAGTGCTTAACGCGCGCCAGCGCTGTCCAATGACTGGATGAGTTGACTGGCCAAGCCAGCCATAGCCCCCGCAGAGTGATCTTCGGGGGCTATTGTTTTGGCCGTCTCGAACTGCTGAAAATTGCGACGCATGGACTGCACATACACGGGGTCATAGTGTTCGGTCAGCAGTTCCTGCACCACAGGTTCGATCTGTCCCGCCAGCACCTGGGCCTGCCAGCCCTCGACCACGGCCTTGCCGCGAAACGTGACCAGCACGGCCAGACGTTCGCAAAAAAACTGGGTGTCGCGCACAAAAAAATCGTAGTCCTCCATCAGCAGTGCCACGCGCTCCTTGTCTGACAGTACCAAATTCAGGCATGGGCTGGCCCGCATGGCTTCGATCAATGCCAACGGAACGGCCACATTCCCGACCTTTTTGCTTTCACTCTCCACAAACACCGGCCGTTGCGGATCCAGACGGCGCAGGGCTTCCCAGATCAATGTGTCAAAGCGCTTTTGGGTGGGCTGGGGCAGCCCCGGAATAGCGCCCAGCACCGAGCTACGGTGGTTGGCCAGCGCCTCCAGGTCCAGCACTTGGGCGCCTTGTGCGGCCAGGGCTTGCAGCAGCCGGGTTTTGCCTGAGCCTGTGGTGCCGCACACCACTTGCCAGTTCAGGGCGCTGACCAATCGGGGAATGTCTTGCAGCACAGCGGCCCGAAAGGCCTTGTAGCCGCCTTCAACCAGGGTCACCCGAAAGCCTATTTCCGACAAAATCAGGGACAAAGAGCCGCTGCGCTTGCCGCCACGCCAGCAGTAGGTCAGTGGCATCCATTCCCTGGGTTTGTCAATGACTTCCCGGTCAATGTGCGCGGCGATGTTGCGCGCCGCCAGGGCTGCACCGCGTTTTTTGGCTTCGAACGCATTGACCTGCTTGTACAGGGTGCCAATGTCGCGGCGCTGGTCGTTGTTGAGCGTGGGCCAGTTCACGGCGTTGGGCAAGTGGTCCTCGTCGTACTCGCCCTCGCTGCGGGCGTCAATCACGGTGTCAAAGGTGTGCAGGCGTTGCAACACCTCGGTGGCGGACAGGGTGGTCAGGCTCATTTCAGGATTTTCTTCAGTTCAGGCCACACGTTGGCCAGCATGATGGGGTGGGCTTCTTCTTTGGGGTGAATGCGGTCAGCCTGAAACAGGCTTAAGGCATTGGCTTTGTCAGCCACGCCCTTGAGCAAAAACGGCACCAGTGCGGCCTTGTTGGCCCGGGCGACTTGGCCAAACACCGCTGCAAACTTCTCGCCGTAATCCCGTCCGTAGTTGGGGGGCAATTGCATGCCCACCAGCAGCACTTTTGCCCCCGCTTTTTGCGCGGCCTGGGTCATGAAGGTCAGGTTGTCTTTGGTGAGCTGCAAGGGCAGGCCACGCAAGGCGTCGTTGGCACCGAGTTCAATGATGACATGCGTTGGCTTGTGCTGGGCCAGCAAGGCCGGCAGGCGGGATCGTCCGCCGGATGTCGTGTCGCCGCTGATGCTGGCATTGACCACCTGGGCGTTCATTTTGGCCGTTTCAAGCTGCTGCGTTAGCAGCGCTACCCAGCCGCTGCCCCGCTTGAGACCATATTCGGCGCTCAGTGAGTCGCCCACCACCAAAATGGTCGTGGTTTGTCGCGCGGTGGCCGCGGTGCCGGCAAGCGGGTAAACCCCTGCTGAAACGCCCCATGCGCCCGCCGCGATAAAGTGGCGTCGGTTCAAAAGATGTCGATACAAAGAAAGCCTCATGTCTGATTCAATTATTTCCGTGGATCATGTTTTCAAATCGGTCACGGACTCCAGCGGAACCCTTGACATTTTGCGCGATATTGATTTTTCGCTGAATGCCCGTGAAACCGCAGCCATCGTGGGCGCCTCAGGCTCGGGCAAAAGCACACTCCTGTCGATCATCGCGGGGCTTGATACGCCCACGCGCGGCACCGTGCGGCTGGCGGGGCAAGACCTGTTTGCCATGAACGAGGATGAGCGCGCTCACTTGCGCGCGCAAAAAGTGGGCTTTGTTTTCCAGAGTTTTCAACTGCTCGGTAACCTGACGGCACTCGAGAACGTGATGCTGCCACTGGAACTGGCCGACCGGCGCGATGCACGCAAGGCCGCCACCGAGATGCTGGCGCGCGTGGGCCTGGGTGAGCGCCTGGGGCATTACCCCAAGGTGCTCAGTGGCGGCGAGCAGCAGCGCGTTGCCCTTGCGCGGGCCTTTGTGGTCAAGCCTGCTCTGTTGCTGGCCGATGAGCCCACGGGCAGTCTGGACTTTGCCACGGGTGAAAAAGTCATGGAACTCATGTTTGACCTGAACCGCGAGCTGGGTACCACCCTGGTGCTGGTCACGCACGACCGCGCCATTGCGGCGCGCTGCGCACGTTGCATCACCATCGAGGCGGGACGGGTGCTGGACACTTTGGCTGATGTTTGATGTTTGGGCGCCGCACGGTGTGCCACCCTGATCTTGCTCGAAATCTAAGTCAAATCGGCCTCTAGCCCCCGTCTATATTGGCTCAATAGCTATACATAGAATAGCTAATATCAAGCCGCGATAATAGGCGCATGTCTTCATCCAAAGTTTTATTCGGCTTTCATGCCGTGGGTGTGCGCCTTAAAACGGCCCCCAAATCGATCATCGAGATTTATTTCGAGCCTACCCGCCGCGACGCCCGCATGCGCCAGTTCCTCGAAAAAGCCAATGAGGTGGGGGCCCGTCTGATTGAGTCAGACGGCGTCCGCTTGGCCAAGCTGTGCGGGGGGCACGGCCACCAGGGCGTAGCGGCGCGCGTGCAAGAGTTGGTGCAAGTCAAATCACTGGACGAATTGCTGGAGCAACTTGAAGCGTCGCAAGCTGAAAAGCCTGTGGCAGAGCGCGAAGCGGCGCTGATTCTGGTGCTGGACGGGGTGACCGACCCGCACAACCTGGGCGCCTGCCTGCGCGTGGCCGATGGCGCCGGCGTGCATGCCGTGATTGCCCCCAAAGACCACGCGGCGGGCATCAATGCCACCGTGGCCAAGGTGGCCAGCGGCGCCGCCGAGACCGTGCCCTATTTCATGGTCACCAATTTGGCGCGCACTTTGAATGAACTCAAGGAGCGCAACATCTGGATCATTGGCACCAGTGACGTGGCCAACAAAACCATCTACCAAGCCGACCTGAAAGGCCCCGTGGCGCTGGTGCTGGGCGCCGAGGGCGACGGCATGCGCCAACTCACCGCCAAGACTTGCGACGAGTTGGTGAGCATTCCCATGCGCGGCGCGGTGGAAAGTCTCAACGTGTCGGTTGCCAGCGGCGTGTGTTTGTATGAAGCGGTGCGTCAGCGCACCTGAGCGTGTCAATCAATCTACGTGGACGCAGCATGACCCGAATTGCCCTGTTTTTTATAGCGGTCTGTGCCGTGCTGCTGAGCCTGGGTTGTACCCAGGAGCAGCAAAACAAGATCAGTCGTGACATCCAGAACTGGACAGGGACCAACGGCGTGCTGGAGATTTATGCGGGTGACAAACTGGTGCGCCGCTTCCTCAAAATTGACAAGCTCAGCACCGCCATGGGCACCGATGACAACAAACCCCGTTCCTATCGCTTCGGCTATGGCGTGATGGACGAGAACCTGAATTTTGTGGCAGACCCCGGTGAGAAAAAGGTCTACTTCGAGATCAGTGACTACGCCTCCAATTATTTGTTTTTCGAAAGTCCGCGCTAACGGCGGATTTAC
>CAZLRQ010000101.1:0-8678 GCA_964562035.1 uncultured Rhodoferax sp.
GCCCGTGCGGGCTGACTGCATGACCGCCTCAATGACCGCTTGCACGGCCAGTGCCGAGCGCCCCGACACGGCGGGGTCGCGCCCGGTTTGCACCGCCTGAATGAAGTCTTGCAGCACGGCCCGGTGCGCCGCATGGCCAAAGGCCATGGGGTTGGCGCCCGCGCCCATGGCCTGGCGCTCGCCGGCCATGCGCGTGCGGCCATCGGTAAAGTGCACTTGCAGCTCGCCCGCCTCCAGCGTGGCGCTGCCCCGGGTGCCGTTGATTTCAATGCGTTCAGGAAAGCCCGGGTAGGCTGCGGTGGTGGCTTGCAGCACGGCCACTGCGCCGCTGGCGTAGTGCAGCAGTGCCGCCGCCGTGTCTTCGCACTCAAGCTGGTGCACCGGGCTGGTGGTGGCCAGACCGGTCACGCGCACAGGCTGGCCGATCAGGTGCAGCAGTAAATCAAGGGTGTGAATGGCCTGGGTCATCAGCACGCCACCGCCATCGCGGGCCAGGGTGCCGCGCCCGGGTTCGTCGTAATAACTTTGGGCACGCCACCAGCGCACCGCGGCGGTGGCGCTGACGACTTGCCCCAGTTCGCCCGCGGCCAGCAGTGTGCGCAGCGCCACGGCCGCGTCGCGCAGGCGGTGCTGCAGCATGACGGCCAGCGTCACCCCGTGGGCTTCACACACCTGCACCAAGGCGGTGGCGCGTGGCAAGCTGATGTCCAGCGGCTTCTCCACCAGCACATGTTTGCCAGCACCCGCCAGGCGTTGCACGATGTCCAGATGCGTGTTGGGCGGGGTCAGCACCAGCACGGCCTGCACGCGGGGGTCTTGCAAAACGTCTTCCAGCCGGGTGGTCTTTTGCGCGCCGGCAGGCGAGGGGGCGCTGGCCAAGCGGGCGCTGTCGCGGCCGCACACCCACAGCACTTGGGCCTCAGGGCTCAAGTCCGCCAGGCTGCTGAAATGCGGCGCCGAGCCCAGCCCCGCGCCAATGACGGCCAAACCCAGTCGTTCAGGCACAGGTGCTTGCATGGCCAGCCTTCAGCGCACCAGGCAGGGTTTTTTCGGGTTGAAAGACCAACCCGGCACCAGGTACTGCATGGCCATGGCATCGTCCCGCGCGCCCAGGCCGTGTTGGCGGTAAAGCTGGTGCGCTTGGTCCACGGCGGCCATGTCCAGCTCAATGCCCAACCCTGGTTTGGTCGGCAGTGTGATTTGGCCGTCGACAATTTGCAGCGGGTTTTTCGTCAGGCCCTGGCCGTCTTGCCAGATCCAGTGGGTGTCAATGGCCGTGACGTCGCCCGGTGCGGCGGCCGCCACGTGGGTGAACATGGCCAGCGAGACATCAAAGTGGTTGTTGGAGTGCGAGCCCCAGGTCAGGCCAAACATCTGGCACAACTGCGCCACCCGCACCGAGCCCTGCATCGTCCAGAAATGCGGGTCCGCCAGCGGAATGTCCACCGATTGCAACTGGATGGCGTGCGCCATTTCCCGCCAGTCGGTGGCAATCATGTTGGTGGCAGTGCGCAGGCCGGTGGCCCGGCGGAATTCGGCCAGCACCTCGCGGCCCGAAAACACGCCCTCGGCGCCACAGGGGTCTTCGGCGTAGGCCAGGTGCTCGCGGTGGTCGCGGCACAGGCGCACGGCGTCTTTCAGCAGCCAGCCGCCGTTGGGGTCGAGGGTGATGCGGGCGTCGGGAAATCGCTCGTGCAGGGCCACCACGGCCTCCATTTCCTGCTCACCGCGCAGCACGCCGCCTTTGAGCTTGAAGTCCTTGAAACCATAGCGCGCGTAAGCCGCTTCAGCCAGCCGCACGATGCCACGCGCATCCATGGCCGACTCGTGGCGCAGGCGCAGCCAGTCGTCACTGGCGTCGGGCTCGCTGTGGTAGGGCAGGTCGGTGCGCTGGCGGTCGGCCACATAAAACAGGTAGCCCAGCACCGCCACCTGGCTGCGCTGCTGGCCCTCGCCCAGCAGGGCCGCCACGGGCACGTTCAGGTGCTGTCCCAGCAAGTCCAGCAGCGCGCTTTCCACGGCGGTGACGGCATGGATGGCCACGCGCAGGTCAAAGGTCTGCAGGCCACGGCCACCACTGTCCTGGTCGGCAAAAGCCACGCGCAAGGCGTTCAAAATCTGGTTCCAGTGCCCCACCGGCTGGCCCAGCACCAGGGGCTGGGCGTTCTCCAGGGTCAGGCGGATTTTTTCGCCGCCTGGCACTTCGCCCACGCCGGTGTGGCCGTCGCTGTCGGTCAGGATGACCAGGTTGCGCGTGAAAAACGGGCCGTGGGCGCCGCTCAGGTTCAGCAGCATCCCGTCATGGCCGGCCACCGGGATGACTTGCATGCGGGTGATGGTGGGGGTGCGGGAGGGTTTTGACATGCTGCAGCTCACAAAAAGAAGTTAACTTAGCAGTCATCGTACAACTTGGCGTGATTTGGCAACACCCGGGTTAACCCGGGGTTGGCGTCTGCCCGCTGTGGGGCGGCGTTCAGGCCGGGCTGAGTTGGGCCTTGCGCAGGCGCTCGCGGCTGTTGGTCAGGTGGGTGCGCATGGCGGCGCGGGCGGCTTCGGCGTCCTGGTGGCGGATGGCGACAAAAATGCTCTCGTGCTCGCCATGCACCCGCATCAGGTAAGACAGGCGGCCTTCGGGGGCCGAACTGGGGGTGTTGACCCGGGTGCGGGGAATGATCATGGTGCCCAGGTAAGTCATCAGGTCGGCAAAGTGCCGGTTGCCGGTGGCGCGGGCCACTTCCATGTGAAATTCGAAGTCGTGTGGGACCGCGTCTGAATCTTGCTGAATGGCGTCATGGAAGGTGTGCAGTGCCGCCTCCATGGTTTGCAAATTGGCGGCCGTTCGCCTCTGGGCCGCCAGGCCTGCGGCCTCGGTCTCCAGGCTGATGCGCAGCTCCAGCACCGAGATGACATCGGCAATGGTGGAGAGGTCGTGATCGGCAATTTTGAAGTTGCTGGTGTCTTGCGGCGTCAGGGCAAAAGTGCCAATGCCGTGGCGCGTTTCGACCAGTTGGGCGGCCTGGAGTTTGGACAGGGCTTCGCGCACCACGGTGCGGCTGACGTCGAACCGGCTCATGATTTCGGACTCGCTGGGCAGCTTGTCGCCGGGCTTGATTTGCCCGTCCCGAATGCTCGTGACCAGGGTGTCCACAATTTCCTGAACCAGCCCGCGCGGGCGGCGCAGTCGGGCTTCTGGGGCACTAGGGGTTTTCCATGATTCCATATAAAAACAATTGACTCGGCAGTTTGATGTGATCACAATTTCACTCATCAGACAACATACGACTGATGAGTTAAGGGGTTGATGAACTGTAAAGCGTCAAACCCGATAAGTCCAGCACCCCCAAAAATATCTTCAGACGAGAGCGATATGACGATCAAGGCCCATACCAAAATTTTGTTGACCGGCGCCGCAGGCGGCTTGGGTCAAGCCTTGCGCACCCGGCTGAAAGCCAATTGCGATGTGCTGCGCTTGTCAGACCGCACCGACTTTGGCGCCGCCGGCGACAGTGAAGAAGTGGTGCTGGCCGACCTGGCCGATGCGTCGGCCGTCAACACCATGGTGCAGGGCGTGGACGCCATTGTTCACTTGGGCGGTGTGTCCGTCGAAGGGGCGTTTGCGCCCATCCTGCAAGCCAATATTTTGGGGGTGTACAACCTGTACGAGGCGGCTCGCCTGCACGGGGTCAAGCGCGTGGTGTTTGCCAGTTCCAACCACGTCACCGGGTTTTACCGCCAGAGTGAGACCATTGACGCCACGCACCCGGCTCGCCCGGACAGCCTGTATGGCGTGAGCAAGGCCTTTGGTGAAGACCTGTCGCGGTTTTACTTTGACCGCTACGGCATTGAGACCGCCTGTGTGCGCATTGGCTCCTCGTTTCCTGAGCCACGCGACCGCCGCATGCTGGCGACCTGGATGAGTTTTGACGATTTGCACCGCCTGATCACGGCCTGCCTGACCACGCCCGTGCTGGGGCACAGCATTATTTTTGGCATGTCCGACAACGCGGTGACGTGGTGGGACAACCGTTGCGCCCGCCACGTGGGCTATGTGCCGCAAGACAGTTCCGACGTGTTCCGTGACGCGGTGTACGCCCGCACCAGCGCACCCGACCTGACTGACCCCGTGGCTCAGTTTCAGGGGGGTGGCTTTGTGACCGCCGGCCCGTTCACGGCCTGAGTGCTGACGACCATGCACACCCCTCAAGCAGAACTGGTGCTGGACGCCCGCAACGCCACGGGCGAAAGCCCGGTGTGGCACGCGGCCGAGCAGGCGCTGTACTGGGTCGATATTCCCGCGCGCAGGCTGTGCCGCTGGACCCTGGCGACCGCCCATTTGAGCACCTGGCAAGCGCCTGAAATGCTGGCCTGCATTGCACCCACGGCCTCAGGCACTTGGGTGGCGGGCACTGAGAGCGGTATGTTTGCGCTGCAGCCACAGGGGGGCGGCACGTTGGGCTTCAAGCGCCTGGCCAGCGTGCACCACGCCGCGCCCGGCATGCGCTTTAACGATGGCCGGTGTGACCGCCAAGGCCGCTTTCTGGCCGGCACCATGTTGATGAATATGGCCGCCAGCCAAGGCGAGGGCTGTGTCTACAGCTATGAAAACGGGAGTGATGCAGCCCAGTCGCTCACGCCACTCCTCAGCGGCTTCAAGACCCCCAACGGCATGGCCTTCAGCCCCGACGGCCGCACGATGTACCTGTCGGACTCGCACCCGTCTGTGCAATTGGTCTGGGCTTTTGACTACGACCCCGCCACCGGCACCCCGTCCAACCGGCGCGTTTTTGTGGACATGAACCCGCTGCCCGGCCGGCCCGATGGCGCCGCCGTGGATGCCGACGGTTGCTACTGGGTTTGCGGCAACGACGCCGGCCTGGTTCACCGCTTCACGCCGGAGGGCCGGCTTGACCGATCGCTGGCGGTGCCGGTCAAAAAACCCGCCATGTGCGCCTTTGGTGGCGCCGGCCTGGACACCTTGTTTGTGACATCAATCCGCCCGGACGGGATTGACCTGTCTGACCAAGCACTGGCGGGTGGCGTGTTTGCGTTGCGCCCCGGTGTTTGCGGCCTGCCCGAGCCCCTGTTTTCCCCTGTTCCTGTCAGTCGTCATTAATCTGGTCAATCAAGGAGACAACCATGACCTTTCGTAGAAAAATCATTGCCGCAGCCGCACTGGCAACCGTTGCTTTTACTTTGCCACTGGCAGCCCAGGCGCAGACCGTCCTGAAGGCGGCTGACGTGCACCCCGCCGGTTACCCCACCGTGGTGGCCACCGAAAGCCTGGGCAAAAAACTTGAAGCCGCCACCAACGGCAAGTTCAAGATGCAGATGTTCCCCGGCAGCGTGCTGGGTGACGAAAAAACCATGATCGAGCAGACCCAGATCGGCGCGATCAACATTCTGCGCACCTCGCTGGGCCCTGTGGGCGCGGTGGTGCCGGATGTGAATGTGTTCAACATGCCCTTTGTGTTCCGCAACGAAGCGCACATGCGCGCCGTGGTGGACGGCCCCATTGGCCAGGAAATTCTGGACAAAGTGACCAACGGCCCGACCCGCATGGTTGCGCTGGCCTGGATGGACGGCGGCTCACGCCACCTCTACACCAAGAAGCCCGTGAAAACACCGGCTGACCTGAAGGGCGTCAAAGTCCGCATGATGGGCAACCCGCTGTTTGTGGACACCATGAACGCCATGGGCGGCAACGGCATTTCCATGGGTTACGGTGAAGTGTTCAGCGCACTGCAGACCGGCGTGATTGACGGTGCCGAGAACAACCCGCCCAGCCTGTTCACCTCGAACCACTACACCACCGGTACCAAGTACTACGCCCAGACCAACCACCTGATCATTCCTGAACTGTTGGTCATGTCCAAGGTCACCTGGGACAAGCTGAACAAGGACGAGCAGGCGCTGGTGAAGAAGTTTGGCCGTGAAGCCCAGTTTGAGCAGCGCGCCTTGTGGGACAAGAGCGTGGCCGACTACACCGCCAAGCTCAAAGCCGCTGGCGTGGTGTTCTCTGAAGTGGACCAAAAGCAGTTCTTTGACGCCACCGCCCCCGTGCGTGCCAAGTACGGCGCGCCCTACGCCGACCTCATGAAACGCATCGCTGACGTCAAGTAAGTCGGCAGTCCCTCATCGCATGGCGCCGTCTGGCGCCATGTCACCCAAGCCTGCAGGCTGGCCATTGGCGTGGCCTGCAGGACGGAACACACCATGACCCATCAAATACTTCGCACCGTCGACGGCCTGTACCTGGCCTGCATCTGGGTGGCCGGCCTGTCCATTGTGGGCATGAGCCTCATCATTCCCGTGGGCGTTTTCGCGCGCTACGTGCTGGGCGTTGGCGCGCAGTGGCCCGAGCCCATCGCCTTGTTGCTGATGGTCATTTTTACCTTCATAGGCGCTGCGGCGGGCTACCGCGCAGGCGCCCACATTGCCGTGGGCATGGTCACCGACCGCTTGCCGCCCGTGTGGCACAAGGCTTTTGAGCTGTTCGTGGATGCGTTGATGATCGCCATCAGCCTGTTCATGCTGGTTTACGGCTTCAAGCTGTCCATGGAAACCATGAACCAGTCGCTGGCCGCGATTCCGGTCATTCCGGTGGGGCTGACGTATGCGCCCTTGCCGCTGGGCGGCTTGTTCACCCTGATCTTCGTTTTGGAGAAGATATTTTTGGGCTCCCAGCGCGCACGCGCGGTGGTGTGCTTTGACCACGAGGTGGTTGAACCCACCGCAGGAGCCTGACCATGGATGCACTCGTTTTACTGGGCAGCTTTTTTGTCCTGATCATGGTCGGCATGCCGGTCGCCTACTCGCTGGGCCTGGCGGCCTTGCTGGGCGCGGTGTGGATTGAGTTGCCGCTGGACGCGGTGATGATCCAGATCGCCAGCGGCGTGAACAAGTTCTCGCTGCTCGCCATTCCGTTCTTTGTGCTGGCCGGGGCCATCATGGCCGAGGGCGGCATGTCACGCCGGCTGGTGGCGTTTGCCAGCGTGCTGGTGGGCTTTGTGCGCGGCGGCTTGTCGCTGGTCAACATTCTGGCGTCAACCTTTTTCGGTGCCATCTCGGGCTCGTCCGTGGCCGATACCGCCTCCATTGGCTCGGTGATGATTCCTGAAATGGTGAAGAAAGGCTACCCGCGCGACTTTGCCACCGCCTTGACGGTGAGCGGCTCCATTCAGGCCACCTTAATTCCCCCCAGCCACAACGCCGTGATTTACTCCATGGCGGCGGGCGGCTCCATCTCTGTGGCGGCGCTGTTCATGGCCGGCGTGTTGCCCGGCTTGTTGCTGGGCTTGACCTTGTCGGTTTACTGCCTGTACATCGCCCGCAAGCGCAACTACCCCAAGGGCGAGTCCATTCCCATGCGCCAGGCGCTGCGCATTTGTGCCGATGCCATGTGGGGTTTGATGACCATGGTCATTATTCTGGGCGGCATTTTGTCGGGGGTGTTCACGGCCACCGAGTCGGCGTCGATTGCGGTGCTGTGGGCCTTCTTTGTGACCATGTTCATTTACCGGGACTACAAGTGGCGCGACCTGCCCAAGCTGATGCACCGCACCGTCAAAACGGTGTCCATCGTGATGATCCTGATCGGCTTTGCCGCGGCGTTTGGCTACATCATGACCCTGATGCAGATCCCCCTGAAGGTGACCACGCTGCTGACCTCGATGACCGACAACAAGTACGCCATTTTGTTGGCCATCAACGTCATGTTGCTGGTGCTGGGCACGCTGATGGACATGGCCGCGCTGATTCTGATTCTCACGCCCATCTTGCTGCCAGTGGTCATTGCGGTCGGGGTGGACCCGGTGCACTTCGGCATGATCATGATCGTCAACCTCGGCATCGGCCTGATCACGCCACCCGTGGGCACCGTGCTGTTTGTGGGCAGCGTGGTGGGCAAGCTGCCAATCGAGAAGGTCATCACGGCGCTGTTCCCGTTCTTTGGCTTGCTGATCATTGTGCTGGGCCTCATCACTTATGTGCCCGCGCTGTCTTTGTGGCTGCCGCGTCTGGTGGGAGTTTGAGGTGAGCAGCCTGCCTGTCTCTCCGTCGCCCGCGGGTGCGCCGCTGCACATCCGCATGCATGCCGCTGACAACGTGGCCATTGTGGCCAACGCGGGCGGCCTGCCCGCCGGCACGGTGTTTGCCGACGGTCTGGTGCTGCGCGAGCGCGTGCCGCAAGGCCACAAAGTGGCGCTGGTCGATGTGCCCCAGGGCGGCACCGTGCGCCGCTACAACGTGCCCATTGGCTACGCCTTGCAAGACATTGCGGCAGGCAGTTGGGTGAGTGAGGCGGTGCTGCAAATGCCGCAGGCCCGCTCGCTGGACGACTTGCCGCTGGCCACCCAGCCCGCACCGGCGCTGCCCGCGCTGGACAACTACACCTTTGAGGGCTTTCGCAACGCCGATGGCTCGGTGGGCACGCGCAATATTCTGGCCATCACCACCACGGTGCAATGTGTGGCCGGGGTGGTGGACTTTGCGGTGCAGCGCATCAAGGCCGAGTTGTTGCCCAAGTACCCCAACGTGGATGACGTGGTGGGCCTGGAGCACAGCTATGGCTGTGGCGTGGCCATTGACGCGCCAGACGCCATCATCCCCATTCGCACCTTGCGCAACATCAGCCTGAACCCCAACTTTGGCGGGGAGGTGATGGTGGTCAGCCTGGGCTG
>CAZLRQ010000102.1:0-8499 GCA_964562035.1 uncultured Rhodoferax sp.
TCGCTCATGGCGGGGCGGAGTTTGGCGAGCTTGGCGGCGTAGCGGCCGTCCAGGGGGGAGAGGGCGGAAATGGCAGAAAAATTCATGCGCGGATTGTAGGACGGGCGCTTGCCGTGCTTTGGGTCAACCCCCGGGTAAGCCCCAGCGAAGGTCGATGGCTAGAATGAAAGCTCCTGAAACCACGAACCGCCCATGAAATTAATCGGATCCAGCTCCAGTCCCTATGTACGCAAAGTGCGCGTCGTCATGGCCGAGAAAAAACTTGACTATGCCTTTGTGCCCGAGGACGTGTGGGCGGCGCAGACCACGATTGCCGACAGCAACCCGCTGGGCAAGGTGCCCTGCCTGATCATGGAAGGGGCCGAGGCCCTGTTCGATTCGCGTGTGATCGTGGAGTACCTGGACACCCTGTCGCCCGTGGGCAAGCTGATTCCGAACGGCGGGCGCGACCGCGCCGAGATCAAGACCTGGGAGGCACTGGCCGATGGTTTGCTGGACGCGTCCATTTTGGCGCGCCTGGAGGCCACCTGGGGCGGGCGCACCGAGGCGCAGCGCAGCCAGGCCTGGATTGACCGCCAACTGACCAAAGTGCACGCCACCGTCAAGGCCATGAGTCTGGGGCTGGCCGAAAAGCCGTTTTGTGTGGGCATTCACCTGAGTCTGGCCGACATTGCGGTGGGTTGCGCGCTGGGTTACCTGGACTTCCGCTTTCCCGAAATCAGCTGGCGCACCGACTACCCCAACCTGGTCAAGCTGCACGACAAGCTGATGTTGCGTGCCAGTTTTGCCGACACGCTGCCGGCCTGACCTGGGTCTTTACCCGGCGGGTTGGCCGGGCCTGACGCGGGCCCATCTTGCGCCCGCTTGCACGGTGCTGACATCAGGGAGTGTTAATCTGTCGCTCTGCCGCAGGAATTGACATGCCCCAATTTTCAAAGAACGCAGTACCTGATGCCCATGCGCCGGGCGAAGTCGCCCTGCAGAGCGCGTCCCAACGCCCAAGCCCAAAGGCGCCACAGGGGGCGTCCGCGCGGAACTTGCAGCATTTTGAAGCCATCATTGCCAGCTCGGACGACGCCATCGTCAGTAAAAGCCTGGCCGGCATCGTGGAGAGCTGGAATCCGGCGGCCGAGGCCTTGTTTGGTTACACCGCCGAAGAAATCATTGGGCGCGACGTGCTGGTGCTTTTCCCGCCAGAGCGCATGGCCGAGGAAAGCAGCCTGATCAGCCGCATTCTCAATGGCGACCGTGTCAAGCATTTTGAAACCGTGCGGCTGCATAAATCCGGGCGGCGCCTGAATGTATCGGTCACGCTGTCACCGATCGTGGACGACGCCGGCCAGGTCAGTGGTGTCAGCAAGATCGTGCGCAGCATTGATGAACGGGTGCAGGCGCAAGCCCTGATGGAGCAACTGCACACGAAGTCCAAGTATTTCGAAGCCATCGTCACCAGCTCGGACGACGCCATCATCAGCAAGAGCCTGGACGGCATTGTGCAAAGCTGGAACCCGGCGGCCCAGCGCCTGTTTGGCTACGCCGCGCAAGACATGGTGGGGCGTTCAATACTGGCGTTGTTTCCGCCCGACCGGCTCAACGAAGAAGACAAGCTGATGGCGGTGATCCGCGGCGGTGGCCGGGTGGAGCATTTCGACACCGTTCGCTTGCGCCAGGACGGCGTGGCGCTTGACGTGTCGGTCACGCTGTCGCCAATCACAGACAAGCAGGGCAAGATTGTCGGGGTGTCCAAGATCGCCCGCGACATTTCGGACCGCGTGAAGGCTGAAAAAGCCATCTGGACGCATGCCAACTTCGATGCCCTCACCGGCCTGCCCAACCGGCGCATGCTCAACGAGCGTGCGGCGCTCTCGATCATTGAGTGCAAACGCCGCGGGCAGCAGGCGGCCTTGATGTTCCTGGATGTGGATGCCTTCAAGGAAGTCAATGACGAACTGGGTCACGCCGCAGGCGACGAGTTGCTGGTCGAGCTTGCGCGGCGCCTCAAAGCCGCGGTGCGTGACGAAGACACCGTGGCCCGGCTGGGTGGCGATGAGTTCATCGTCATGCTCAGTGGCCTGAACAACAGCACGCTGGTGGACACGATGGTGCATCGCGTGCAGGAGAAGATGGCCAGTCCTTTCCTGCTGGCGGGTCGCTCACGCACCATCACCCTCAGTGGCGGGGTATCCATGTTTCCGGGCGACAGCCTGGACTGGGCCCAAATGCTGGCCCATGCCGATCAGGCCTTGTACGAGGCCAAAGGCGCGGGGCGCCACCGGGTGCACTACTTCACCAAGAGCCTTGAAGACAAGGCGCGCGTTCGGCGCACCCTGGTTGCCGAGTTGCAGCATGCGCTGGCACTTGGGCAGCTGTCCATGCACTACCAGCCTGTGGTCAGGATGCAGGATGGCGTGATGGTCAAGGCCGAAGCGCTGCTGCGCTGGAACCACCCCACGCTGGGCCAGGTGAGCCCGGCGGTGTTTGTGCCGCTGGCGGAGCAATCGGGGCTGATCCATGACATTGGCGACTTTGTGGTCACCTGCGTGGCCCTTCAGGCCCGCGATGCACAAGCCAGGTGGGGTGATGACTTTTCGATGGCTTTCAATGTGTCGCCCGCCCAGCTCCGGAGCACGCCGGGCCTGATCGCGCGCTGGCAGGCCATGGTGGGCGATACGCCGCTGAAGGCCCTTAACCTGATGGCAGAAATCACCGAAGGCTTGCTGCTGGACCATGGCGAGGTGACGCAAGACAACCTGCATGACATTGCCAACGCCCTCAGCGGTATTGCCATTGACGACTTTGGCACCGGGTATTCCTCGCTCAACTACCTGGCCGATATCAAGGCCTGTGCCTTGAAAATTGACCAGTCCTTCACCGCCCGGATCGACACCGACCCGCGCATTCGTGTGCTGTGTGAGGCCATCGTGGCCATGGCGCACAAGCTGGGTATGACGGTGATTGGCGAGGGCGTGGAAACCCAGGGGCAATGGGACGCCCTGCAGGGCATTGGCTGCGATCTGGCGCAGGGCTATCTGATCTCCCGCCCCTTGCCGCAAACGGCCTTTGAAGCCTGGCCGCTCATGTGTTCGCGCGTTTTTTGAGCCAGCGCATCAGCCCGCCCACCACGGGCAGTTTTTCATAAAGTTCTTCGGCGGCGTCCCAGTAGTCGCGGTGCAGCGTGACCAGGCCGTCATCTGCGAACACCAAATGCGAGGCGCCCAGGATGGTTTGCGGAGTGCCTTGTTTGAAGGTTTTGAATGAAAAGCGAAACTCCCAGGTCAAAAAGCACTGCTGGCCCTGCTGCACCTGGCCGGTGACCACGAAATGGGGCTGTTCCAGCGTGTCAAACATGTGCGCAAAGATGGCCGTGATGGCGGGCACGCCGTTGACGTCGTTGAACGGGTCCTTGAAGCGCGCCTGGGGGGCATAAACGGCGCCCAGGTGGCTCAGGCTGGCGGGTGTCAGGGTTTCAAAAAAGGTGACGACGCCCGCCACTGCGGATTCGCAGACGCTGGCGCCGGGGGATGTTTGTGCGTGGTGTTGGCCGGTCATGGCGCCACCCGCTTGGCCAGGGCAAAAAACCAGCGGTTGGGCAGCACCCGCAAGGCTTTCATCCACAGCGTGAATCGTTTGGGGAAGTGAATTTCAAACGCGCCTTGGGCCCAGCCTTTCACGATGGCGCTGGCGGCCTGTTCGGGGGTCAGCAGCGCGGGCATGGTGAAGTCATTGGCGGCGGTCAGTGGCGTTTGCACAAACCCGGGGTTGATGATGGACACGCCCAGCCCTTTGGGGTGCAGGTCCAGGTACAGGGTTTCAGCCAGGTTGATCAGCGCGGCTTTGGTGGGCCCGTAGGCCAGGCTTTGCGGCAGACCGCGAAAGCCGGCCACGCTGCCCACCAGGCTGATGTGGCCGCTGCCGCGTTGAATCAGCGCGGGCAGCACGGCGTCCAGCACATACAGCGCGCCAAAGTGGTTGACCTCAAAGTGGCGCCGCATGTCGGGCACGTCCATGGCGTCGGCGCGCATGGCGGTGTAGTGGCCGGCGCAGTACATCACGCAGTCCAGCGGGCCTTGGGCCAGCAACTGCGCGGCCGCCGTGCGCACCGCCACAGCGTCGGTCACGTCCAGCGCCAGCGCCTGGCTGCCGGGGTGGGCCTGCACGAAGGCGTCCAGCGACTGCACCTTGCGCGCCGACACGACCACGCGCGCGCCCAGGCCATGCAACTGCGCCGCAGTGGCCTGGCCAATGCCGCTGGAGGCGCCCACCACCCAGACGGTTTTGCCCCGCCAGTCGGACAGGGGAGGGTTCAATGGGGGGAACAAGGCCATGGGGATTGTTTCACTATTGTTTCAGTAGCTGCTCATGCAGAAGCTATAAGGGCTAGAGGCCTATTTGGCGTATATTTTGAGTATGGCGCGGGGCTGGGCGTCCGCGTTCAGCGCTTGGTGAACGACAGGGTCACTTCGCCCAGGCGCACGCCAAACTTGCGCATGGTGGCTTTGTTGAGCATCACTTTGTCGGTCATCAGGTACATCCAGTCGTCAAACTGCACCTCGTAGACCTTGCCGTCCACGGGCAGGTTCAGGGTGTAGGTCCAGTAAAAGGCGTTGCCACGGACCTGGCCCTGGGCCGTGCCCACCACGTCGTCCGCGCGGCCGGTGAAGCGGCCGTCAAGCAGCCGGGTCAGGCGCCAGACGCGTTTTTGCGTGGTGCCATCCGAGTAGGTGAAGTCTTCGTCCAGCACGCCCTCGTCGCCCTGCCAGGTGCAGTTCATGACCACCGTGAAGCGCTTGACCACGGCGCCCGAGCGATCGGTGAACACGCCATAGGCGTCCAGCGTGCCGTTGAAATACTGGGCCAGGTCGAGCACCGGTTTCTCAGCGGCATAGGACTCGATTTTTTGCGAGGCGCAGCCGCCCAGGGCCAGCGTGGCGGCGGTGGCAGAAGCCAGGAGCAAGCGTCTTTTCATGGGGACTTTCGGATGATGAGGGTGTAGAGCAAGGTGGCGGCCAGCCCTTTGAGCGCGCAGGGCAGCAGGCAGTAGGCCCAGGTGAGGGTTTGCAGGGCGTTGGCATCACGCGCGCCGGGCTGGTAGCCCAGGGCGCTGAGGGCCGGCAATGCCACGCCAGCGGCCAAGGCCAGGTTGAGCTTGGTGGCAAAGTTCCACCAGCCAAAGTAAGCGCCCTCGGCCTGGCCGCGGTCACCGTGGGCGGCAATGGTGCCGGCCAGCAGCGCACCGGGCAGCGCCAGGTCGGTGCCCAGGGCCACGCCGGAGAGCGCGCACACCAGCACGAAGGCCGTCACGTCGCCCGCGCCCAGTTGCGCCGCGAAAATAAACACGCTGATGGACAACCCCATGCCCAAGCCCCAGGTGCGCGCCAGGCCGATGCGCTGCACTACCTTGAGCCACAAGGGGATGGTGAGAGCCGCGCTCAGAAAATAGCTGCCCAAAAACAGCGGTTCGGTGGCGGCGGGCGCTTGCAAGCGGTCTTGCACAAAAAACAGAATCAGCGTGGCGGGAATGGCGCTGGCAATGCCGTTGACCACAAACACCGCCAGCAGCGCACGAAATGCCGGGCGGCTAAAGGGCAGCCACAGGCTGTTGATGACTGTCGGCTGGGCCGGTGTTGTGGGTGCTGTCGGGGTCCCGGCCACACTAGGCCGCACGGCCCGGCTCCAGGCCCACCAGCCCGCGGCCAGGGCCATGAAAAACAGCGCGGTGGTCACGGGCAAACCGAAAGCCACAGGGGCTACCGAGGCAATGACCACCCCCACCAGGCCCAGCCCTTCGCGCCACGCCACGACCCGGCTGCGCTGGGCTTCGTCACCGCCCAGCATGGCGCCCCAGGACTGGTGCAGGATGCTCAAGGTGCTGTAGGCCAGGTAGGTCAGCATCAGGCAAGCGGTCGCCCAGGCCACCAGCGATGGCAAGTGGCGCGTGGGCGGGAAAAACAGCAGGGCAAAGCCCAGCCCCAGCGCCACGGCGGCCAGCGCGCCCCAGCGCAGCACGGCTTGCGTGGAGCGGGCAAACAGCCGGTCGCTCCAGCGGCCCAGCAGCGGGTCAATGAAGGCGTCAAACAAGCGGGCGCCCAGCAGCACCGCGCCCAGCGTGGCCAGCGGCACACCAAAGTCACGCGCGTAGTAGTTGGGCAGCACCACGTACAGCGGCAAGGCGACAAAGGCCAGCGGCAACCCCATCAAGCCGTACAGCCAGCCCTGGCGCCAGCCAAACTGCTGGCCGGCGCCAGAGGCGACAGGCGTTGGCAGGTCAGGCGCTGGGTCCGAAGCTGATGAGAGGGCGGGGTCCGGAGCGCGCATGCTGATTCAGGTGGCGGTGCCAGCCAGCAACTGGCTGCGCAGGGTCGGTTCACTGGTGGTGTTGGCCAGCCAGATGCCAAAAAAGCGGCGGCTGAACTCGGGGTCTGGCACTGCGGGGCGGGGCTGACCGTTGAACCAGAAGCGCGCGCCCACGCCGGGCGTGTGCAGCCCGGTCAGGCGGTCGCCGGTTTTCACATCAGGAAACGCGGCAATCATGGCGGCCAGCCAGCTTTGGGCCTGCTCGGGGGCAATCGGCCCCAGGCGCTGCATTTCGGTCAGCGAGCGGTCGGCAATGGCACGGCCGTCCAGTGCGCGCAGGTAAGCCAGGTCCAGCGCATGGGCATGTAGCGCGTAGGTGCCGGCCCGAAAGCCAGGGGTGACCCACAGGGTGGCGTCGTAGACGGCAAAGCCAAAAAACCGCAGGCGGGCTGTGCCTGCGGCTTGTGCGCCGGCCAGCGCCACGCCGGCCTCAGCGGGCAGCGGGCTGCTCGCCGGGGCTTGGGCCAGCGCCGTGAGCGGCTGCGCCAAAGGGCCGCCCAGCAGCAGGCCCAGGGGCCCGGCTTTCAGGAGGGTGCGACGCTTTGGCATGGGGTGCGCGTGGGGCTCAGGCCGCCCGCTTTTGCAAGGTGTACTGCACCACGTCGATGTTTTCTTCATCAAAGGCGGCTTCGCAGTAGGCCAGGTAAAACTCCCAGATGTGCACAAAGCGCTCATCGAACCCGTTTTGCAGCACCTGCGTGCGGTGGCTTAAAAAGGCGTCACGCCAGCGCTTCAGGGTCTCGGCGTAGTCGTGGCCAAAGGCGTATTCGTCCACCACCTCCAGCCCGGCCGCTTGCGCCTGGGCGCGGAACTCGCGTGGGCACGGCAGGCAGCCGCCCGGGAAGATGTACTGCTGGATGAAGTCGGTGGAGCCCACGTAGCGCTCGAACAGCGCGTCATCAATCACGATGCTTTGCACGCAGGCCCGTCCACCGGGCTTGAGCAGGCGCGCCACGGTGGCAAAGTAGGTGGGCCAGTATTCCTGCCCCACGGCCTCGACCATTTCAATGGAGCAAATGGCGTCATACGGGCCATCTTTGATGTCGCGGTAGTCCTGCAGGCGCAGGTCGGCCCGGTCGCTCACGCCAAAGCGCTGCATGCGCGCCTGGGCAAAGGCCAGTTGCTCGGTGCTCAGGGTCACGCCGGTCAGGCTGGCGTCGAATTCTGTGGTGGCCATCTCGGCCAGCGCGCCCCAGCCACAGCCAATTTCCAGCACCCGGTCGCCGGCCTTCACCCCGGCCATGCTCAGGGCGCGGCGCACCTTGGCTTGCTGCGCTTGCGCCATGGGCTGCTCAAAGTTGCCGGCAAACAGGGCCGACGAGTAGTTCATGGTGTCGTCAAGCCACAGCGTGTAAAACGCGTTGCCCAGGTCGTAGTGGGCGTGGATGTTTTTCTGGCTGTTGGCGCGGGTGTTGCGGTGCAGCAGGTGCTTGATGCGGTACAGCAGGCGCCCGGCCCAGGTGCCGTAAATGACGCTTTCCACCTCGGCGCGGTTTTTGATGAGTACGCGCAGCAATTCGGTGAGGTTGGGCGTGCTCCAGTCCCCGGCAATGAAGGTTTCGGCAAAGCCGATGTCGCCCGACTTGAGCACCGCGCCGCACATGGCCCAGTTGTGCAGGTGCAGGGCGGCGTGGGGCAGTGCCTCGCCGCCAAAGCGCCGCATGCTGCCGTCAGGCAGTTGCACGGTCAGGCTGCCGTGGCGCAGGCGCTGCAGCAGTTTGAACACGGTGCGGGCAGCGGCTGGCGTGCCGCGGGGCAGCGAAAACGCGGGGGCGGTGGTGGTTTGGGCGGAGCCAGAGGCGTTGTTCATGGGCATGACCAATCAGCGGGTGGTGAACGTGGTGGGCGGCGTGGGTTTGCCGAAGAAGGGCGCACGCTTGAGAAACAGCTTGAGTGCCTGCCAGTGGATGCGGGCCATCACGCCCAGCGTCATGGCGGGGTAGCGCCACAGAGCCCGGCGCATGGCTTGGGGGGTGAGTGGCTCCAGCGCGCCGCTGACGCTGGTTTCAATCAGCGGACCTACGGCGTCATCAAAATCCACCCGCGCCACCGTGCGGCTGCGGTCGGGCGTGACCATGAAGCGAAAGCGGTAGCCACCCTCGACAGGACAAAACGGTGAGACATGAAACACCTTGGCCGCGCGCA
>CAZLRQ010000103.1:0-1878 GCA_964562035.1 uncultured Rhodoferax sp.
GGCCTGCAGTACAGCTGCAACCCGCTGGGCACCATGGGCAACCGCATTGGTGATCTGCGTCTGGGCGGCAAACTGATTGAGGCGGACAAAAAGTACAAAGTGGCCGGCTGGGCCCCGGTGGCCGAAGAAGCCAAGACCGCCGGCAACCCGCTGGTGTGGGACGTGGTGGAAACCTGGCTCAAGGCACGCGGTGGCAAAGTGTCAGCGCGCAAGCTCAACGCCCCCAAAATCACCGGTGGGCTGCCCAACCCCGGTTACGCGGCTTGATGGATGACGCCCGGAAACAACGGTCGCTTGGCGCTTGCTGAAAATCAATCGCTGGGCGCACGCACCGTCTAAATTCTGCGTTGGGGACTGAAAGCCGCTTGCACTGGTGCAGCCGGTGTCTCCCAGGGAGATGACGATGCGGTTCTTGCCAACACTTGTGACACTGGTCGCAACAGCGGTTTTATCCGCGTGCTACGTGGTGCCAGTCCGTGGGCCTGACGGTTCAGTGCTGTACCAGACTTACCCGTTGCCGCCGACGGTGGCGCCAGTTGGCACCGCACCCGCGCCCGCCGGGCCCGTGGTGTTGAACGCCAGGCTGTACCCCGCCAACGAAGTGGCTACCCAGACCGGCGTCATTGTGGGCACGGTGACCAACATGATGACGGGCAAAGGGCGCTTTCAGGTCAATTACCAAGGCGAGGTTCTGATGGGGGAGGCAACTCGCGTCTCCAATGAAGAACGACGCGGCGTGGCCAGCGCCTACAGCCCCAAAGGGGCCTTCATGTCTTGCGAGTACCAGATGAATACGCCCTACCAGGGGGTCGGCAACTGCACCTTCTCAGACGGCGCCAAGTACCAGATGCACTTGGGTGTCAACTAGCCTGCCGCGCGGGGCAGGAAACCAGCTTGGCTTAGCGGAAGATTTGCCCGGAGCCAAACAAGCCGACCAGCCCGACCATGATCAGGTAAATCGCCACGATCGTTGACAGCAGTCGCGGGACTGCCAGGATCAGGATGCCCGCGATGAGTGAAACGATAGGAATGAGGTTCAGGGTGATGTTCATGGCAGTCTTTCTGGCGTGCTGAGTGAGGCGAAACCTACGCGCAACTGTCAGGCAGGGTAGGTCGAGAAGAAGCCCACCTTAAAGGGCCGGACGTGTCGCTTCTGTGCGCTGCCCCACACAAGCCGCTCTCCGCGTTGCGCCCAGCCTCTGCGCGCTTGGCGAGCAAGCCGCACTGCGTACGGCAACGCACAGACCCTCTCTCGCATCTCCGTTAAAACCTTGATCAGCCGGGCATTCAAGTGACGCCCCGGACCCGATCAATCGTTTTCTGGAGAAAAATCATGATGAAGAACTCAAACCCCTGGCTCGCCTTACTGGGCGGTTCGCTGCTGTTGCTGTCGGTGGGTTGCACCAGCCTGAAAACACCTGCCACCGCAGATGTGGCCGTCTCCAAGGCGGCCGTGGAAAACGCGGCGGCCGCTGGCGGCGTGCAGTTTGCCCCCGTGGAAATGACGCTGGCTCGCGAAAAAATGGCGCGTGCCAATGCAGCCATGGCCGACAAAAATTACAAACTGGCTGCTGAACTGGCCACGGCGGCACAGGCAGATGCCAAGCTGGCCCAAAGCAAAGCCGACTCCGCCAAGGCCCAGGCCGCAGCGACCGCCTTGGATGACGACATTCGGGTCCTGCGCGAAGAGCTGAACCGAAATCTCAAGTAAGTCCTGCCCCACAACTTTCAAAAATTCAGCGACGCCTGCATCAGGCGTTGCCAACCCAACCAAGGAATCACCATGACCAATCTTTACCTGACCGCCGGCGCACTCGCCGTTGCCATGTTGGTGGGCGCTTGCAGCTCTGCCCCCAAAACCACCGGCTTGCTGGACCA
>CAZLRQ010000103.1:1978-3412 GCA_964562035.1 uncultured Rhodoferax sp.
GCTGCCCAAGTGGCCCAAGCGCAAGCACTGGCCGCACAACAGCAGACCCAGATAGCGCAGGACCAGGCCGCAGCGGCCCAACGCGCCACGCAAGATGCCAAAGCGCGTGCCACCCAGCTCGAAGCCCAGTTGGCCGATCTGGCTGCCAAGCAAACCGCCCGCGGCATGGTCATCACCCTGGGTGACGTGTTGTTTGGCACCGACTTGGCCCGTTTGAATGCCGAAGGCATGCGCACCGCGCAAAAGCTGGCCAACGTGTTGAAGGAAAACCCCCAGCGCACCGTGTTGGTGGAAGGTTTTGCCGACAGCACCGGTGCCTCGGCCTATAACCAGGCCTTGTCAGAGCGCCGTGCCGGTGCGGTGCAAACCGCCTTGCTGGAATTGGGTGTGGCGCGTGAACGTGTGGCCATGCGCGGCTACGGCGAGTCTTACCCCATTGCCGCCAACGACACCGCGCCCAATCGCCAGCTGAATCGCCGCGTTGAAATCGTGTTGTCGGACGACACCGGCAAGATCAGCAACCGTTAATTCAGGCCCCAGAGGGCACAAAAAAGCCCGCTGCGTTTTGACAACGCAGCGGGCTTTTTTTAGGGTGGTTGATGCACCAAAATTTGGTGCCTTCGACAGGAATCGAACCTGTATCTGAGACTTAGGAGGTCCCCGTTCTATCCATTGAACTACGACGGCAAGCCACCCATTGTAAGGGCCGTCACCCGCTGGGTCAGTCGTAGCGCAGGGTGAAGATCAGGTCGATGGCGCTTTGTTCACCGGCCTGGGCGCGCAGGGTGAAGCGGCGTGACAGGTCATAAAAGATGTAGAGCGTGCCCATGGCGCCGGCCAAGCTGCTCTCGTAGGCCACATAAAAGTCTTGCGACACGCGCTTGCCCAGGGTCACGGTGGCGCCGGTGGTGGTGCCGTCGCTGCTGGTGGCGCTGCCGCGCATGGACAACTCGTCCAGCCCCAAGGCGGCGGCAAGGCTGCCTGAGAGGCCCGGACCGCTGCCACCGAGCAAGGCCATGGCGGCTTGCTGCAGCAAGGCCGCCTCGGCGCCACCGTTGGCTGACGAGCGGCCCAAAATCAACCACGACAATTTTTCGGCATCGGGCAACTCTGGCTGGGCGTAGAGCCGCACGAGGGGCGACAGCGCCGTACCGCTGATTTGCACGCCCACCCGCTGCTGCAGGTTAGGCCGAATGGCCAGCACGTCGAGGGCAGGGTTGTCAAACGGCCCCTCAAAGCGCAGCACACCACGCTCGATATCGAGCTGCTGGCCGTAGGCTTTATAGGTGCCGCGCACGGTGCGCAACTGGCCCGACAGGCGGGGCACCAAGGCGTCGCCGGGGAGGTTGGTGAGTTCCAGGCTACCGGCCAGGCGGGTGCTGACGCCTCGCCCGCGCACCTCGAAATTACGGCCCAGGTCCAGTGTGATCGCCA
>CAZLRQ010000103.1:3512-8483 GCA_964562035.1 uncultured Rhodoferax sp.
GGCAGCCACTGCACGTTGCCTTTGATGGCGAGCGTGCCGCCGCTCTGGCCACCGGCGCCTTGCAGGCTGAAGTCGTTGATGTCCAGGCGCTGGCCGTCCAGGGTGGCGCGCAAGCGGCCGTTGCTGAAGTCAATGCCATCGACCACCGAGCGCACCGCCAGGTCTTGCGCACTGAGGTTGCCGCGCCACTGGGGGGTACCGCGCGTGCCGGCGAGCGTGGCATCGGCGTTGAGCGTGCCCCGCAGGCGCCAGCCGGGCGGGGCCAGCAGCGACCAGGCGCCCACGGGCGGCAACTTGGCGTTGAGCGTGCCGCTGACGGGCGCGTCCAGGGGCCACTGCCATGTGCCCTCCGTGAACTGAAGGCGGGTGCTGGCCTGGGCCTCAATGTGCCCTGCGCGTTCGCTGTTCCAAAGCAGGCTGGTGGTCACTTGGGCGCCGTCGGCGCTGAGCAGCAAGCGGGCGTCGCGCACGCCGGCCCGTAAATCGCTGCCCTTGGCCGTGGCTTCATCGGCTTGCAACTGCAGGTCGCCGCTGGTGCGCTCCAGCGAGGCGCGTAATTTGAGGGTACGGCCGCCAGCCGCGTCCCAGGCGCCGCCAAACACCAGGTCGCCGCGCAGCCCTAGGTTGGCCAGTTGGGTTTGCCCCAATAACTCCAGCCAGGCCAATGGCAGGTTTTGCAGGCGGCCCTGGGTGGCCCATTCGGTCACCCCCTTGGTGGGCTGCGACCAGCGCACGGGTTGCCAGGTGACCTGGGCGCTGCCGGGCACGGGGCCGCTCAGGCGCGCCGTGCCGCCCGAGACTTTCAGTTGCTGCAGGGCTGCACTCTGTTGCCAGTCCAGGGTGACCGGGTCACTGATTTGCAGCAGCCAGGTGCCCGGCCGAACGCTGTCAAGCGCGCTGAATTGGAGGGTTTCAACGCGCGCTTGCCAGCGACCCTCTTGGGCAAGGCCGCCTTGGGCGGTCGTTTGCAACGCGAAGCGGCGTGTGGCTTGTTCGGCCGCGCCACTCAGGCGCAGTGTCAAGGCTTTGAGTGAGCCTGACACGTCGGCCTGCCAGTCGCGCAAGCGCCAGGCTTGGGCCACCGGCTGGTCTGCCGGGCGCAGGTCCAGCTTGGGGGCACGCAGCGTGGCATTGATTTGCAACGCCTGGCCTTGCTGCTGCCAGCCGCCAGCCCAGCGGCCGGTCAGTTCGGCGCCACCTTGAAGGGCGGTGGTGCCCAGTGCATTCTCCAACCCGGGCCAGCGCTGTACCCAGCGCGATGCCAGTGCGGCGTCAAGCACGCTCAAGCGCAGGTCGCCCTGACCGCGTGTGCTGGCCAGTTGCCCCGCCAGGGTGGCTTGAACGCCGGGGGCCGCCAGTGTCAGCTTGCCCTGCGCGGCCTGGGTGGCGGTGTCAAAAGCCAGTTGGCCCTGGAGTTGGGCGTCGTCCGTGGCCACTTGCAGGGTGTCCAGCGTCAGGGTCGGGGCGTTCCACAGGCCTTGGGCCTGCACCTGGGTCAGGCGTAAGCCCGCCAAGGCGTTGCTGGTGTCCCTTTTCGTTGTCTTGCTGGGTTGCAGGCCCGCCTTAAAGCGAATGCCTTCTGGTGTTTGCTGCGCGGTCAATTGACCGTCCAGCGCGGTGGCGGCCAAGCGGGAATCCAGGGCCGCGGGGTTGATGCCGAAGGCCGAGGCGGTACCTTGCCATGCGGCTTGCGTGGCCTGCGGGCCCGCGCTGGCGAATTGCCCTTGTGCCGTCAGGCGCCCACCAGCGCCCGTGGCTTGCAGCGACTGGATGGCCCACTGCGGGTCCACAAATACCACTTGGGCGTTCAGACTCTGCAAGGGCAGGCGCTTCTGGTCCAGGGCGCCGCTCAGGGCGTTGGTTAACTGCACCTGGCCTTGCCAGCCAGCGCCGGCAGGGCTCACGCTGGCTTGGCCGCTGAGTTGGGTTTGGGGTGCCTGGGGCCACAGGGTGGCCAGGTCCAGTGCCTGCCAGCGCGCATTGGCATTGGCAATGGGTTGCAACTGCCAGGGCTTGAGTTGCGCTGTGATGCTGGCCTGCAGCGCCTGTAGCGGGGGCGACTGTTTGGCGGTGGCGCGGGCGGTCACTGTTTCGGGCGTCAGTTCGGCAACCAGTGCCAGCGTGGCATCCGGTGCCGCCAAGTCGCCCGATAGGGTGGCATGGGCCAGCACGGTGAGCGGCAAGTCACTGGAGGGCACTGTAGTCTGCACCGTGCCGTCCAGTTGCACCACCAGGGCCATGGGCGCCAGGGCCTGCACGTTGCCGCTGAACTGGTAATTTCCAGAAGAAATATGCACCTGGCCCTTATCCAGCTTGTGTGAGTAGCTATCGAAAATGTAGTGACCCGCAAGCTGGGTGGCTTGCAGCGTGGTGCTGCCGACCCATTCGACGGTGGCCACCGTGAAGGGCACATCCACCCGAATGGGCAGGCGCAAGTCGGTGGGTGGGCTCAAGGGCGCGGGCACCGATGGCGCGCGCCGGTCTTCGATGCGCAGGTGCTGGGCGCTGAGTTGTCCAACGCGCAATTCACCATCCAGCAGCGGTTGCAAGGCCCAGGCGACCTGCACTTGGCGCGCCTCAATCGTGAGTTCGCCTTGCTGCCAGCGCAGCAGGCCAATGCTGCCGCCGCTGCGCAGCGACCCGGTCACGTCTTGCACGGTCAGGGTTTGGCCCGCCGGCAGGTAGCGTGCCAGCCGGTCCAGCGTGGTGAGCAATGAGGTGCCCGTGCCGCCCCAGGTCCACAGGGCGCCAGCCACCACCAGCAGGCCTGCCAGGGTGACCGCCAGAACCTTGATTAATGCGCGCAGGATTTTCATCAGAAACTGAAACCCACGCTCAAATGCAAGCGCAGCTTTTGCACCGCCACACCGTAGGCCAGGTCAATTTGCAGCGGGCCGACCGGGCTTTTCCAGCGCGCGCCCACGCCTACCCCAACCTTGGCGTGCAGCGCCGCCACTTTGTCGGCCACGGCGCCGGTGTCGATGAAGATGGTGCTTTCCCAGCCTGTGGGGCGGCCATTGGCCACGATGGGGCGCTGCCACTCCAGGCTGGCCAGCGCCAGGTAGCGGCCCGCGGTGGTTTGTCCGTCGGGCAGGGTGATGCCAATGTCCCGGTAGCCATAGCCGCGCACGCTGTTGTCGCCACCCGTCAAAAACAGTTGGGTGCTGGGCAGGCTAATGCCTTCTTTGGCCAGGATGGCGCCCACCTCAGTGCGCAGGGCCAGCCGCCCGGCACGCCTTACTGACGTGTCGCCAGGGTTGTCCAGCGGCAGGTAGCCCAGCAAGCGGGTGACCACCCGGCCATAGGGGTCTCGCGTGCCGCCCAGCGTGGTGCCGCCGCCCAGCTCCAGGCCCAGCCCCCAGCCGCTGGAAGGGAAGGGCAGGCTGTCGAAATAGCGCAGCGTCCAGGCGTAGTTGGCGCTCAGGGCGGCGGCCACATCGGGTTCGGTGGCGTCACTGGTGGCGGTGTCGGCGCGGTCGTATTGAAGGTAGTAGTTGCGGTCAATGCGGTCACCACTTTGGCTGCGCCCGACGCGCAGGCTTTGGCTGCTCACGTCAAAGCTGCCCACTTGCTCGTTCTTGAACTGGGCTGCGGTGACCCAGCGCCAGTAACTGTCATCGGGCGGTGCGGTCAGCTCCGTGCTGACCGACTGCGCTTGGCGGTCCAGCGCCAGCTTGCTCACAGCGCGCCAGCCAATGCCCGGCACTTGGTGGTGCGTGTGCTCCACTGACAGGCGGGGCCCGCCGTCGGTGCTGGCGCCCACGCCCAAGATGAGCTTTTGCAAGCGCGCTTCGCGCAGTTGCACCAGCACGGGCGCGGCGGCTGGGTCGCCCGAGGTGTCCAGCGTCAGGTAAGCCGAATCGAAATAGCCGCTGTCGGCCAGCCGCTGTTGGGCGGCGACCAGTTGCGCCTGGTCGTAACTGGCGCCCTGGGGGAGCCGGGCCAGGCGGGTGACCAACTGGGTGTCATACCGCTCAGTGCCCTTGATGACCAGGCCGCCCAGGCGGTACTCGGACCCGGAGTCCAGCGTCACGGCCAGGCGAGCGCTGTGGGTCAGTGGGTCAATGTCAGCCGCGGTGCTGCTGAGTTGGCCGGTGGGATAGCGCTGGGTGGTGAGTTGGCGCAGCACTTGCTGCTTGGCCGCGTCCCAGCGCCCCTGTGAAAAACGCATGCCGGCGCGCAGCAGCCAGTTGTCCTGAATCAGTTGGCGTTGCTCTGCCGCGGTGGGGTCGGTGGCGATGGGGCCGGTAAAGCTCAGCGCCACTTCACCCACCACGGTGGGTTCACCGGGCACCACCTCCAGCTTGACCCGACGTCCCGGTGCCGCACTGTCGGGCAGCAGCTCAATCTTGATATCGGGTGAAAAATAGCCCAGCGTGGCCACCAGGTCGCGGGTGTTTTTCTCGGCTTCCAGCAGCAGGCGCAGCAGTTCGCTGTCGCTCAAGTCGGTCAACTCGCGGTAGCGCAACAACTCCAAGTGGCGCCCCAGCAGGTCGCGGATGTCCTCGGGTGCCTCGATCGCCAGGTCAAAGGCGAAGGCTGGCTGCGCCGGGGCGGATGCCGTTGGCGCGTTATCTGGGGTGCTCGGCGAGGGCAGTACGTCTTGTGCCAGCAAAGAGGCATGTCCACCCATCAGCAGGGCGCTGGCCAGGAACCACCTCATTTGGTCAGCAGGCGCATGGTGTCTTCCAGCCCCTTGAGGGTGAGGGGGAACATGCGCTGGTTCATGATTTGCTGCACCACGCTGATGCTCTGGCGGTACTGCCACACGCCTTGCGGCTCGGGGTTGATCCAGGCGAACTTGGGGAAGGCGCTGGTCAGGCGCTGCAGCCATTCCACGCCGGCTTCTTCGTTGTTGTATTCCACGCTGCCGCCGGGCTGCAAAATCTCGTACGGGCTCATGGTGGCGTCACCAATGAAGATCAGTTTGTAGTCCTTGTTGTACTTGCGGATGATGTCCCAGGTGGCAAA
>CAZLRQ010000104.1:0-8362 GCA_964562035.1 uncultured Rhodoferax sp.
TGCCTGACCGACAACGTGAACCGCACCGCGCCTGAAATGCGCGTGCTGTTCCGCAAGGGCCAGCTGGGCACCTCGGGCTCGGTGTCGTGGGACTTTGACCATGTGGGCATGATTGAGGCCGAGCCCGCCGCCCCCGGTGCCGATGCCGAAGTGGCGGCCATTGAAGCCGGTGCGCAAGACTTTGAGCCCGGTGAGGACGAAGGCGCAACCTTGTTCCTGACCGACCCGGCCGACCTGGACATCGTCAGCCGCGCCCTGCCGGCGCATGGCTTCACGGTGCTGTCCGCCAAGCTGGGCTACAAAGCCAAGAACCCGATTGACCCGACCACCCTGAGCGCCGAGCAGATGACTGAAGTAGAGGACTTTCTGAGCGCGATTGATGCCAATGACGACGTGCAGAACGTCTACGTTGGTTTGGCAGGCTAAGACCTGACGCGCCGGTGGCCGTGCAGCGGCAGCCCAAGTCACTATATTTAAGATAGCTACTCAGGCATACCCTATAAGGGCTAGAGGCCTATTTGGCTATTTTTTTCTCGAACTACCGCACCGGCGGTAGAGCCCGTCTGGCAGACGCCAGAGTGCTGATCACATCGTCATCATCGACCTGCGGAAAGTGCCGGTAAAACTGGCCCACGGCCTGAAAGGCGTGAGGCGTTTCCAGGCACACCACATCGTCAGCCAGCTCGGCCACTTCAGCCAGCGTGTCGGGGGGTGACACCGGTACGGCGCAGACCAATCTGGCCGGCTTTTTAGCGCGCAGCCCCTGTAGCGCAGCCTTCATGGTGGCACCCGTGGCCAGGCCGTCGTCCACCACAATCACCACCCGCCCGGCCGGGTCAACCGGCGGGTGGATGGGCGTGTACTGCGCGCGCCGCTCGCGAATGGTCGCCAGCTGGGCGTTTTTTTCTTGTTCAAGGTAACGGGCGTCGGCGCCATACAAGGGGGCAAAGTCCGCCAGGTAGGTCCAGCCGTCTTCGTTGATGGCGCCAATGGCCAGTTCGGGTTGGTGTGGCGCGCGCAGTTTGCGTACCAAGACCACATCCAACTCACCGCTCAAGGCCTGCGCGATGATTTTGCCCATGGGCACGGCACCACGCGGAATCGCCAGAATGAGCGGCTGCTGAACCTTGTAGCGGGTGAGCCGTTTGGCCAGCAGGTGCGCCGCAGCCTCGCGGTCTTCAAACATGGCGGGGCACCCCAAGGCACCCCGCCGGGCTTGCTGAAATCACTTCACCTCAAGCCGCTTGGCGGTGGTGCCTTCTTTTTTGGGCAACTCCAGGGTCAGCACGCCGTCTTCGTACTTGGCGGTGGCTTTGCTTTCGTCCACGTCCTGGCCCACGGTAAAGGCGCGTGACACGGCACCCTGCCAGCGCTCGCTGCACAGCACGCGGCCATCACTTTCCTTGGTTTCCTTTTCTTTTTTGGCTTGGGCCTCAATTTGCACCAAGTTGCCGTCAATGCGCACATTGATGTCGTTTTTGCTGACACCGGGAATGTCGGCACGCACTTTGTACATGCCGTCGATTTCGGTCACATCCACACGCATGTCGATGGCCGCGCTTTCAAGGTCGCGGCGCATGGGCGCCATGAAGCGCTTGAACATCGACTCAAATGGCTCGCTGATACTGGGCTCAAACAAACGGGGTTCGAACAAACGAAGACTGCTCATGATGAATACCTCTTTCAATAATGGGTTGACACTGAACTGCGGGCACCGGGCCCAAACCGCAGATTAGTAGGCCCTTGCAGACATGCGTTGAGAATCCGCAACGGCAAGGAAATCCCTCAAATCTGGCCGTTTACTGAAGCACCTGGTTGCTGGGGTCGGCGATGTTTTGAATGAACGTGCTCAGCGCCGACAGACTGGGAATGCTGATGTCGCGACGGCCTTTTTCGTTGAATTCGATCACACCCGAGCGCGCCAAACGCGACAAAGCGCGGCTCACAGACTCCAGCGTGAGCCCCAGGTAGTGGCCCATGTCGGCCCGGGTCATGTGCACATTGATCTGGTCGGTGCGCAGGCCGCGCTCAGCCAGCGAATGGGCCCACTGCAGCAAAAAGTCAGCCACCCGGGCATCGGCCGGCAGCGTGCCCATGGAGAGCATGGCGTCGCGGTTACGGGCAAGCTGGGCACTCATGGCGGCGAGCAACACGCGCATGAGCATGGGCTCTTTGGCGCTGGCTTGCAGCAAGGTGTCGTAGCGAATGGTCCAGACCTCGCCGCTGTCCAGCGCGATGGCCGAGCAGCCATGGCGACCTTTGGGAATGCCGTCAAAACCCAACCAGTCGCCCTTGAAGTACAGGCCGGCCGGCTGCTCACGCCCGTCAGGCGCCAGGTTGACGATCTTGAAGAGGCCGGAACTGATGAGGTACAGCGTGTCAAAAGATTCGCCACAGCGGTACACCTGGTCATTGACCCTGACCTTGCGACGCCCGAACACCAGGTACTGCTCCATCAGCGTCAACGACTCGCGCCAGAAAGAGCTTGAACGCACATTGCCTTTTGTTGGCCCCGACACACTGGCAGACGAGAACGGTGTCAGCGCCCCCAGATCGCGATTACGCGTGTCGTAGCGCTGCCCGCGCAGGGGGTCCATGGCCACAGGCGAAGATGAGGTCTGGAACGGATTGGGGCTGGCTTGCACATTCATATGGGTCTCCAAATAGAAGGTATTGCGGCTTGCGGTCTATCAAAATTATTGAAATTTGATGGTTCAAGCGTACCGACCGAATGCGCCCACGCGAATACTCGGATAGGCTGAAATTGACTACCCTGATATGGGTAATTACGCCAAAACGCCCTGCTTTTGAGCACAAAAGCAGCACTCCGCTCGGTTGACTATTCGCAACCTGCGCCCTCCCTGCAAACCTATGCTGACGTGTAATTTTTTAAAACCTCAAGGAGATGCCATGAAGACGGATTCGGAATTGAAGAAGGACGTGTTGGCAGAACTGCTGTGGGACCCACTGGTGCCCGAGGCGCGCGTGGGCGTGGCCGTGAACGACGGCGTCGTCACCCTCACCGGTCATCTGGACACCTACGCCGAAAAAGTCGCAGTCAAGCGCGCCGCCGAGCGGGTGGGTGGTGTCAAGGCGATTGCCGTGGAGATGGATGTGATTCCGCTGGGGGCGCACCAACCCACGGACACCGAGATTGCCAACACGGTAGAGCACGCCCTGAGCTGGAACACCTCGGTGCCACAGGGCCGGGTGAAGATCACCGTTGAAAAAGGCTGGGTCACCCTGAGCGGTGAGCTGGACTGGAACTTTCAGCGCCGTGCGCTGGAGCGCATGATTCGGCCGCTCAAAGGCGTGGTGGGCATTGTGGACAACATCCGGCTCAAGGCCATGCCCGTGCCCGCCAACCTGTCCAACCGCATTCAGGACGCCTTGACGCGCCAGGCCGTGCGCGAGGCCAAGCGCATCGAGATTGCCATGGACGGCAGCGTGGTGACGCTGCGCGGGCACGTGCACTCCTGGGCCGAGCGCCAGGCGGCCGAAGGCGCCACGTGGTCGGCGCCAGGCGTGAGCCGGGTGAACAACCAGTTGACCATTGAGGCTTAGCCAACCCATGGCCGCCCAACTCAAAGACTTCGCCACCTCGGTGGTGGCGGTGGTGGAGCCCGAAACCCCGGCGCTGGTGGCGGCGCAACTCATGCGCAAGCACCACATTGGCGCGCTGGTGGTGGTCGACGCCCAGGCCAAAACCCACCCGATTGGCATCGTGACCGACCGGGACCTGGTGCTGGAACTGATGGCCGAGGGACTGGACCCCGCCATCTTCACGGCGGGTGACATCATGTCTGTCAACTTGGTGCTGGCCACGCCCGAGATGGACGCGATGGAAGCCGTGCTGCTCATGAAAACCCACCGGCTGCGCCGCCTGGTGATTGCCGATGCGGACGGCCAACTGGTGGGCATCGTGACCCTGGAAGACGTGCTGGAGCTGCTGACCCGTGAATTGGCCAACCTCGCCGCAGGACTGGCCGGCGCCCGGGACCGGGAGATCACGGAACGAGGCTAGCCATGCCACGCCGTCATTCGCAAAACCCTGCCGCCTGCAAGCCCGCGGCGCTTGGCGGACCCAAGCTGGCATGAATGAGAACATTCGCCGCCTGCTGGACCAGATCAGCGCGCTGGACGCCGAGTTGCGTCAGGCCCTGCAAGCGCAGGAGGCCGACGCCTTGCTTCACCTCAAGGGCAAAAAAGTAGAGTTTGAAAGCGCGGTGCGGCAAGCCCACCAGCAGCTCAAAAAAGGACTCTTTCACTGGCTGGTCACCTACCGGCCGCAAAACCTGCTCACGGGCCCCGTCATCTACAGCATGGCGCTTCCGCTGGCACTGCTGGACCTGTGCGTGAGCGTCTACCAGGCCACCTGCTTTCCGGTCTACGGCATCACCAAAGTCCGCCGCAAGGACTACCTGGTGTTTGACCGTCAGCAGCTCGGCTACCTCAACATCATCGAGAAATTTCATTGCACCTACTGTGCCTACGCCAACGGGCTGCTGGCCTACACCACCGAGATTGTGGGGCGCACTGAAGCCTATTTTTGTCCGATCAAGCATGCAAAAAAGGTGCTGGGCGCACACGCGCACTACGCCCGCTTCTTGGGCTACGGTCAAGCCCAAAACTACGAAGAAGAGCTGGAGAAATTCCGGGTGGCGCTGGGGAAAGCCGAAGCCTCCAACGAAGACCACCGGGCCTAGACCACCACCTTGCCCGCAGGCGCCGCCCTGGCCGGGTGCTGTGCCGGTAGCGGCTGACTTTTGTCAAGCGGCTGCGGGCTGATTTCTCTAGGATGCCCAGAAACCAGCGGCGGCTGAGCATCGCCACATCAGGAGAAAAATGCATGACGGATGAATCCCCCCACTCGCCAGGCACCCAGCGAACAGACCCTGAAGCGCAGGATCTTCAAGACATTGAGCTGGACGCAACGACCTCGCTCGACAAACCAATGCCGGACGATGCCTTGGTGATCGTGCCGGTGCGCAACATGGTGCTGTTCCCCGGCACCATTGTGCCCATCACCATTGGGCGCGCGCGCTCCATTGCCGCAGCGCAGTACGCGGTCAAGTCCGAGCGCCCGGTGGGCATCTTGATGCAGGTCAACCCCGAGGTCGACGCACCCACGGGGTCTGATTTATCCACCATGGGCACGGTGGCGTCCATCTTGCGTTATGTGAGCACGCCCGATGGCTCGCACCACATCATTTGCCAGGGGCAGCAGCGGTTTCAGGTCAAGGGTTACGTGGAGGGCTATGACTTCATGGTGGCCCGGGTCGAGATGGTTGAAGAAGCCGCCGCCACGCTGGACAGCGAAACTGAAGCACTCTTTTTGCGGCTCAGAGAACGGGCGGTGGAGATCTTGCGGCTGTTGCCCCAGGTGCCCGCCGAGCTGGCGCAGTCCATTCAAGGGGTGGAGGTGCCGGGCACTCTGGCCGACATCGTGGCCGGCTACCTGGACATCAAGGCCCCCGAGAAGCAGGAACTGCTCGAAGAGGTGGACTTGCGCAAGCGCATGGACCGCCTGCTGGCGGTGATGGTGCACCGCATTGAGGTGATGCAAATCTCGCGCGAAATTGACCAGCGCACCAAGGCCAGCATGGGGCAGCGCGAACGCGAGTTTGTGCTGCGCGAGCAGATGAAGGCCATTCAAAAAGAGCTGGGCGAAGACAACCGTGGCAACAGCGCTGAAATTGAGGAGTTGCGCACCCAGATCAACGAAGCCCAAATGCCTGAAGAAGTCAACAAGCAAGCGATCAAGGAACTCCAACGGCTGGAGCGCATGTCGGACAGCTCGTCGGAGTATTCGATGGTGCGCACCTACCTGGACTGGCTGGTCGAACTGCCCTGGAAGCCCCCGGCGCCGGATGACATTGACGTGGCGCGCGCCCGGCAGTTGCTGGACGACGATCACTTTGGGCTGGACAAGATCAAGAAGCGCATTGTGGAATTTTTGGCGGTGCGCAAACTCAACCCCGCAGGCCATGGCCCCATCTTGTGCCTGGTGGGGCCGCCGGGCGTGGGCAAAACATCGCTGGGGCAGTCGATCGCCAAGGCACTGGGCCGCAAGTTTGTGCGCGTGTCGCTGGGCGGCGTGCATGACGAGGCCGAGATGCGCGGGCACCGGCGCACCTACATTGGCGCGCTGCCGGGCAACATCATTCAGGCGCTCAAAAAAGCCGGTACACGCGGCTGCGTGATGATGCTCGACGAGATCGACAAGCTGGGCTCGGGCATGCATGGCGACCCGTCTGCGGCGCTGCTGGAGGTGCTGGACCCTGAACAAAACCACAATTTTCGGGACAACTACCTGGGCGTGCCGTTTGACCTGTCGCAGGTGCTTTTCATTGCCACTGCCAACGTGATGGACCCCATCCCCGGCCCGCTGCGCGACCGCATGGAGGTGCTGCCGCTGGCTGGCTACACGCAAGACGAAAAGCGCGAGATCGCCCACAAATACCTGGTGGCACGTCAGCGCAAGGAAACTGGTCTGAACGAAGCGCAGTTCGAGATCACCGACGCCGCGCTGGCCGCGATCATTCGGGACTACACCCGGGAAGCGGGGGTGCGCAACCTGGAGCGCCAAATTGGCGCTGTGTGCCGCCGCGCCGCCGTGCGCATTGCCGAGGGTAAAGCCACGCAGGTGCGCGTGGATGCAGCCGACCTGGCCGAGGTGCTGGGCCCGCCCAAGTTCGAGAACGAAGTGGCCCTGCGCGCGGCCCTGCCCGGCGTGGCCACTGGCTTGGCCTGGACGCCGGTGGGGGGCGACATCTTGTTCATCGAAGCCAGCCAGACCCCGGGCACCGGGCGACTGATCCTGACCGGGCAACTGGGCGATGTCATGAAAGAGTCGGCCCAGGCCGCGCTGACCCTGGTGAAGTCCAGGGCCCAAGCCCTGGTGCTGGACCCCACCGTATTTGAGAAGCAGGACGTGCATGTGCATGTACCGGCGGGCGCCATTCCCAAAGACGGCCCGAGCGCCGGGGTGGCCATGTATGTGGCCCTGGTCTCGCTGCTCACCAACCGGCCGGTGCGCCATGACGTGGCCATGACCGGGGAAATCAGCCTGCGGGGTCTGGTGCTGCCAGTGGGCGGCATCAAGGAAAAAGTGCTGGCGGCCATGGCCGCGGGCATCAAGGTGGTGATGCTGCCGGCGCGCAACCGAAAAGACCTGGACGATGTGCCCGAGAGCGCGCGTCAGCAAATTGAATTCATTTTTCTGGACAACACCGACCAGGCGGCGCAAGCCGCTATTGGAGGCTAACGATGCTGAAAATACTCATTGCCATTGACGGCTCAGAACCGGCCAACCGGGCCATTGAGGCCGTCGGAAAAATGGCCAAGTCGTCGCTGCATTTGGAAGCCACACTGCTCTGCGTCAGCCCCGAGCCCGTGTTTTACGGCAACTACACCCAGGGCACCATTCAGCACCTTGAAGAAGACCAGAAAAAACACCAAAACGCCTTGCTGAGCCAAGCCACGTCACTGGCGCGGGCGCAGGGCCTGACGTTGGCGGAGCCGCTGCGCGCCTACGGCGTGGTGGCCAATGAGATCGTGCGCCTGGCGCTGGAAGCGCAGGTGGACCAGATCGCCATGGGCACGCGGGGCATGGGCGCGGTGGGCAGCATGCTGCTGGGGTCGGTGGCGCAAAGGGTGATTCACCTGTCGCCGGTGCCGGTGCTGCTGGTGAAGTAGGCTGACAGGCGCTGAGAAAAATCAACACGCCACAGGGCTGCATGCTTACCATGAACTCACGTCACACGTCAGTCGCCCAACCACCACGCAAGGGGGAAAACACCATGGACAAGCCAGGCACCAACCACCAACCCGCTCACCAGGCCGTCAACGATGCGGCCACCTTGCAAGATGTCAGCAACG
This sequence comes from uncultured Rhodoferax sp., assembly GCA_964562035.1. Lineage (GTDB taxonomy): Bacteria > Pseudomonadota > Gammaproteobacteria > Burkholderiales > Burkholderiaceae_C > Rhodoferax. The sequence continues at coordinate 7,882 of CAZLRQ010000104.1, forward strand.
CCTTGTTTGCCATGCGCGATGCGCTGACCAAGCTGTCGCTGGCGCTCAAGGATTGGCAGTTTGAGCACGACCTCGCCAAACGGGACAATGTGCAGGGCATCACCCAAGGCCTGTTCGCCAGCCTGGCCGCCCCACCCAAAAACAAGCCGGACCAAGCCCCGCTGTAGGGCTTGGTTGGCCACTCAATGGTGGTGCTTGCGGGGCGCCGCCTGCGGCTTGACGTTCACGGTGAGGCCCCGCATACCCATGACGCGCCGGGCCGTGCGTTCCAACTGAAATTTGGTCTGCTGGGTGTCCACCTGACCACTCAAGGTGACCATGCCGTTGTCCACCAGCACCTCAATGTCGGACCCGCCAATGGCCGGAATGGCGTCCAGCCGCTCCATCAAATCCGCCCTCAGTTCTGCATCTGTCTTCATGACCGTGTTTCCTTTGTGAAAGGCCTGGCGCCCACAGGCCAAGCTGACATTGCGGCGCAAAA
>CAZLRQ010000105.1:0-8334 GCA_964562035.1 uncultured Rhodoferax sp.
CCCACGTCCACCACCAGAATGATGTCGCCGGGCTTGACGTCTTTGCGCCAGCGGCCGCTACTTGCCTGAATCCAGCTGTACAGCGCGGCTTGCGGCTCTTCCAGCAGCGTCAGGTTGTGGTAACCCGCTGCGCGCGCAGCTTCGGCGGTGAGTTCCCGCGCGGCGGGGTCGAACGACGCGGGAATGGTGACGGTCACGTCCTGCTGGTCAAACGGCGCCTCGGGGTGGGCCTGGTCCCAGGCCTGGCGCAGGTGCGACAGGTAGCGGGTAGAGGCCTCCAGCGGCGAGACACGGGCCACCTCGGGCGGCGCGTCAAACGGCAAAATGGCCGCGCGCCGGTCCACGCCAGGGTGGCACAGCCAGCTCTTGGCGCTGGACACCAGGCGAATGGGCGTTTGCGCACCGCGTGCACGGGCAAATTCGCCCACGGCAAAGTCTTGGGTGTGGCTCCAGGGCAGGTGCAGGTCGCCCGGGCTCAGTTCGTCCGTGTGCGGCAGGTACAAAAACGAGGGCAGCAGCGCCAGGTTTTCCACGCTGCCCGGGGTGCTGAGCTGGGGCAGTGGCAGCACGCCGTAGCGGGTGTTTTCGCCGTCGCTCTCGGTCAGGTCAACATAGGCCAGCGCGCAGTGGGTGGTGCCTAAGTCAATGCCAATGGAAAACAGCGGCGCACTCACAGCTCCACCTCGGCTTGCGCCAGCACGGTCACATCGTGTTGCTCGGCCAGCTTGGGCAGGCGCGTTTCGGTGGCGCGCCAGCCGCGGTGGCACAGGGTGCCGGTGAACGGCGCCTGGCCCACCACGTTGCCGGTCAGGCGCACGGCGCGGGCATCAAAACCGGCCGCCAGGGTGAGGCGGCTGCCCTCGGGCTCGGGGCGCACGGGGGCCAGGGTGAAGTGCTCGCGCAGCACTTTGCAGCAGCCTTCGTGCAGCACGCGGGCCACACCGCCAATGTCGGCGTCGGTGTACTGGCTCAGGTCTTCCTGGGTGAAGTCAATCAGGCGCGCGTCGCGCTGCAGCAGGCCCAGCAGTTGCAGGGCGGCCTCGGGCGTGGCTTCTTTCAAAGGGGGTGGTGCGGCAGGTTTGACGGCCGCCACGGGCGCGGTGACCGGGGCGACTACCGGCGCAGCGGCGGGTGCGGCCGTGGCGGGCTGGCGCAGGGCCAGCACGCGCGCGGCAAAGCTGGCGTTGCCCAGCACGCTGAAAAATGCGCCAAACGCCAAGGGCAAGCGTTGGAAAAATGAGGGCAGTGCCTCGGTTGGGGGTGTGGTCATGGGGTGTTTCCTGAGGGCGGGCAGTGGTGTGCCCCGCGTAACGTGGGTGGCGAGCGCCCCAAGGGGCACAGCGCTGGCTTGGGCTGGATTTTAAAGAGTCAGGTCAAGCCTTGGCTTGGCGAGAAATCAAGCAATGAACAACGCACGGGTGATGGCGCAGTGGATAAGACGGTGCGTGGGGCGCTTGCCGTGGCGGCTGGTGGCGTGATGGAGGTGCTGCGGCGCGAATCAACGCGCCAGTTGCGTCAGCCATTGGTCCAGCTCGGCCAGCGCCTCGTCGGTGGCGGCGGTGAGGGCGCGCACGCCACCCGGGGCGTCGGCGGTTTGGGCGGGCTGCTGCACGATGATGCTGCGCTGGGCCACCAGTTGTTCGCCGCCAGGGCCGGGCTGCACCACGGTGGCCCGCAGGCGCAGCAGGCCAGCGCTTTGGCCGGGGGCTTTAAACAACTGGCTGAACTCTTGCAATTCGATGCGCAAAGTGGGCGGCGTGGGGCTGCCCGCCGGGCCCCTGTCGCCCGGGCTGAGCAGGGCGCGGTGTTGCCCCAAGTGCTCGCTCAGGCGCTGGCGCAGCAATTGCGCCGGTGCCATGCTCCAGCGCGCCTGGGCGTAAGGCTTGAGCTGCTGCGCGTCGCTGTAGGCCAGGCGGTACAGCACGGCGGTGCCGTCCAGCGCGGGGCTGGCCTGCACTTCGGCAATGGCCAGCGGGGGCTGGGCTGCCATGCGGTTGGCGGGCGGGCTGCGCACAGCGCCGGGGCCAAAGTCGTACACGGTGCTGGGCAGGCGCTTGCCGGGCAGGGCGCAGCCGGTCAAGGTGATAAAAATAATAAGAAAAAGGCCTCTAGCCCTTATCTGGTATGGTTTGTTAGCTATTGATGGCATAGCGTTCTCTAAGGTGAAGTGGGGTTGGCTGAAAAGCCGGCTTCGCCCGGGCCGGGGGGCACCGGGGTGTTGCCCAGCAGCAGGGCTTGTGGGTTCTCGTTGACGGTGTTCAGGGTGCGGCTGAGCTGGCGGGCGGTGCCAGCGGCGGCCTCCACGGCCTGGTTCAGGCGCGGCAGGGTGGCGGCGTTCAGGGTTTGGCCAGTGGCGGCCAGGGTGTTGGCCCCGGCGGTGAGCTGGTCCAGCGTGCCGCCGGGGGCGCTCATGCGCTCGGTCACGGTGCGAAAGGCGCGGGCCGAGGCGCGGGCTTCATCGGCGCTGTCGCCCACCCGTTTGGAGACAACTTCCAGCGTGGCAAAGGCGGCGCTGGCTTCTTGCACCAGCTTCGGAATATTCACCTGCCGCGGGCCAAACTGGGCTTCCAGCAGCGCATCGGTGTGGCTGGAGAGTTCGCCAAAGCGGGTGGCGGCCAGGTCGAGGTTGCTGACCGTGCCCATGATGATTTTCTGGTTCTCGGGCGACAGCAACTGGTTGAACTGGCGTGTGGCGTCCCGCAGTTGCGACAGGATGACTTCGCCCTGGTCGGTCAGCTTGGCCATCAGGCCGGGGCGCAGGGGAATGCGTGCGGGGGGCGTGCTGTTGGCGGCCAGGGCGGTTTTGGACTCGCCGCTGTCGTCCAGTTGCACAAAGGCCAGCCCGGTCACGCCCTGAAAGCCCAGGGTGGCAAAGGTGCTGGTGGTCACGGGCGCCTGCTCGTCAATGGCAATGCGGATCAGCACGTTGCCGGGGGTGAGTGTGTCAAACCCGATGGCGGTGACCTTGCCCACGTTGACGCCCTTGAAGCGCACGGCGGCCTGGGGTTGCAGGCCGGTCACAGCATCAACGCTGGAGAGCTCGAACACGCGCTTTTGCGTTTTGTCCTGGGTCAACCAGAAGGCCAGGCCAATCAGCAGGGCCAGCAGCGCCAGCACAAAGGTGCCGGCGGCATAGGCATGAGATTTGTTTTCCATAAGTTTTCTTTTACCTGTTTTCCGCTGCAGCCGGGGTGACTGGCAGCAAGGCGGCGGCGCGCTGGCCGCGCTCGCCCATGAAAAAGTTCTGAATAAAGGGGTGCGGGTGGGCCATGACCGTGCGCGGCGGGCCGCTGACGATGATGCGTTTTTCAGCCACCACGGCAATGCGGGTGCTCAGCTCAAACAGCGTGTCCAGGTCGTGCGTGACCATCACCACGGTCAGCCCCAGCTCCTGGTGCAGCGAGCGCAGCAGGGTGCAAAAGGCGTCGGCGCTGTCGGGGTCGAGGCCGGCGGTGGGTTCGTCCAGCAGCAAGAGCGGCGGGTCCATGACCAGGGCGCGCGCCAGCGCCACGCGCTTGACCATGCCGCCCGACAAATCGGCCGGCATCTTGTGGGCTTGCGAGGGGTCCAGCCCGACCATTTGGAGCTTCACCATGGCCACATCGCGCGTCAGGGCCGGGGGCAGGGTGCGCAGTTCACGCAGCGCAAACTCAATGTTTTCCAGCACCGTGAAGGCCGAAAACAGCGCACCGTGCTGAAACAGCATGCCCACCCGGCTGGCCGCCCCTTCGCGCCCCAACTGCGCGGCCGGCTGCCCCAGCACCGTCACACTGCCGCGCGCCGGCGTTTGCAGCCCCAGCATCTGGCGCAGCAGCACGGTTTTGCCGCTGCCCGAGCCGCCCACAATTGACAGCAGTTCGCCTGATTCAATGGTCAGGTCCAGGTCTTGGTGAATCACCGCGTCCACGCCGGCGTTGTGAAACACCGACCACAGCCGCTCAATCTGCACCACCGGGGGCTGGGGGGGCTTGAGCGCGCTCATATGCCCACGTCCTTGAACACAATGGCAAACAGCGCGTCCACCAGAATCACCATGGTGATGGAGGTCACCACCGAGGCGGTGGTGCCGCGCCCCAGGCTCTCGGTGTTGGGTTTGACGCGCAGGCCGTAGTGGCAGCCAATCAAGGCAATCAGCAGGCCAAACACCACCGATTTGCCCACCGCCAGCGTCAGGTTCGAGATGGCCACTGCGCGCGGCAGCGCCGCGAAGAAGTAAGCCGGCGTCACGCCCATGGCCAGGTCGGCCGCCAGCATGCCGCCCAACAGTGCGGCCAGTGTGGTCCACACGCTGATGAGCGGCATGGCCAGTGCCATGGCCAGGGCGCGCGGCAGCACCAGCCGGTAGCCTTTGGCAATGCCCAGCACGCGCATGGCGTCCAGTTCTTCGGTGACGCGCATCACGCCAATTTGCGCGGTGATGGCCGAGCCCGAGCGCCCGGCAATCAAAATGGCCGCCAGCACCGGCCCCAGCTCCCGGATCAGCGAGATGCCCAATATGTTGACGATGAAGGTGTCCGCGCCAAACTGGCGCAGCTGCAGCGACATCAAATACGCCAGCACCACGCCAATCAAAAACCCCACCAGCGCGGTGATGGGCAGGGCCGTGGCGCCAATGCGAAACAGGTGGCCCGACACATCGCGCCACGGGCCTTTGGCCGGCGCGCGCAGCAGTTTGCCAATGTCCAGCAGCAACTGGCCGACCAGGCGCGTCATGTCGCGGGCGTGGTCCAGCACCACCCACACTTGGGCGCCGAGTTGCAAAAACAGCGCCCACAGCGAGCGGCGTGGCGCCACGGGCGGCGGCACCGTGAACTGGGCCACGCGCGCCAGCATGGCACGCTGGGCGTCGTGCAGTTGCAGGTGTTCCGGCCACTGGTGGCCCCAGGCGTTCCACAGCACCTGGGCCCCGGTGTGGTCCAGCCGCTGCAGGTCGCGCAGGTCCCAGGCCTGGCGCGTGGCCTCACCCGCAGGCATGCTTGCGAGCGCCGCTTGCAGGTCTTTCCAAACGGCTGGCACCGCCAACCGCGCCGCCGTCCAGCAGCCGGACAGCCGCAGGCCCACCTGCTCGGGCGAGCGGTCCGCGTGAAGGCGAGGCGGGTCTTCGGTCATGGGGGTGGGTAAAAGCGGGTCAGGTGAGGCGAGGTAGCTGAATGGGCATCGTAACGGCAAAGGGCTTGACCGCTGCGGGCAAACGCATCACCGCCACACCCGCGCCAGTGCAGCCCAGGCGCTGGCCACCACCGGGTCTTGTGCCCGGGCTTGCAGGCAGACAAAACTCAAGTCGCAGTCCAGGCTGACGCGGTCGGCCACCACCAGCCCGCGTGCCTGCGCTTCGCGGATGGCAATCGAGTCGCGCACCAGGCTCAGGCCCACGCCGGAGCGCACCAGGTCCAGCATCGAGGCCTCCTGGTCCACCAGCGCCACCCGGCGCGGCGCCACGCCCAGCGGCTCAAACACGCTGGCCAGCAAGCGGTGGTGGGCTGAAGCCGGCGGGGTGGCCACCCAGGGCAGGGCGGCCAGCGCTTTCCAGTCGCGCCCCAGCACCTGTTCACCCCAGCCGGCGGGCGCCAGCACCCGGTAGGTGAAGTGCGACAACACCTGGGTCTTAAAAATCATAGCTATTGGTGCAGTACCAGCAAGGGCTGGAGGTCGATTTGGCTCAAATTCACCGGCCTGGCCCAGGTAAAAGCCCACGTCCAGCGCACCCTGCGCCACCTGGGCCAGCACCTGGCCGCTCATGCCCTGGCGCAGTTCGGTTTCAATCTGCGGTGCTGACTCCAGCAACTCTTTTAAAAAAGCGCCCAGCCGGGTGAACTCGGGGTCCAGCACGGTGCCCATGCGCAAGCGCCCACGCACCGTGCTGTGCAGGCGCTGCGCGGCCTGGTTGAAGTCGGCCAGCGCCAGCAGCGCTTTCTCGGCTTGCGGCAGCAAGGCGGCGCCGTCGGCGGTGAGCAGCAGGCCGTGCGGCGTGCGGGTGAAGAGCTGCAGCCCGGTGTGCTCGGCCAGACTTTTGAGTTGCAGACTCACGGCGGGTTGGCTCAGGTGCAGGCGCACGGCCGCACGCGAGACATTGCCCTCGCGCGCCACGGCCACAAAAGCGCGCAGGGTTTGCAGGTCGGTGACGGTGTTCATATTAGAAAAATTTATATCACGATTTTGTCGAAGTCATTGGCCGGCGCCCCGTGTTTTGGCGACACTCATGGCCCGGCTCACGCACAACGCCATGAGTCCACCCAATAAAGCCCGAGGTTTGCATGAACACTGCTTTCGACTACATCATCATCGGCGCGGGCACCGCCGGCTGCCTGCTGGCCAACCGGCTGTCGGCCGATGCCAGCAAGCGCGTGCTGCTGATTGAGGCGGGGCGCAAGGACGATTACCACTGGATTCACATTCCTGTGGGTTACCTGTATTGCATTGGCAACCCGCGCACCGACTGGCTGTTCAAGACCGAGGCCGAAGCCGGCCTGAATGGCCGCGCCCTGCGCTACCCGCGTGGCAAGACGCTGGGCGGTTGCAGCAGCATCAACGGCATGATTTACATGCGCGGCCAGGCACGTGACTACGACCGTTGGGCGCAACTCACCGGTGACGACGCCTGGACCTGGGCCAACGCCTTGCCCTACTTCAAGCTGCACGAAGACCACTACAAGGGCGCCAGCCCGCTGCACGGCGCCAAAGGGGTGCCCGCCGAGCTGTTGGCTGACGCCAGCACGCCTTACCGCCAGCAACTGCGCCACCGCCAGGCCGGCGGCGAGTGGCGGGTGGAGAAGCAGCGCCTGCGCTGGGACGTGCTCGATGCCTTTGCCAGCGCCGCGCAGCAGGCCGGCATTCCCGCCAGCCCCGACTTCAACCAGGGCAGCAACGAAGGTGTGGGTTATTTCGAGGTCAACCAGCGCGCTGGCTGGCGCTGGAACACGGCCAAGGCCTTTTTGCGCCCCACCTGCTATGCCCGCCCCAATTTCGAGATGTGGACCTCGGCCCAAGTCGCCAAGCTGTTGTTTGAGACCCTGCCCGACGGCCGCCAGCGCTGCACCGGCGTGCAGGTGCGGGCCAACCACGAGATGGTCACTGCCACGGCCACCACCGAAGTCATCTTGAGCGCCGGCAGCATTGGTTCGCCGCAGATTTTGCAGCTCTCGGGCGTGGGCCCGGCCGCCTTGCTGCAACAGCACGGTGTGCCCGTGCTGCATGACGCGCCGGGCGTGGGCGCCAACTTGCAGGACCATTTGCAGATTCGCTCGGTGTACAAAGTCAAAGGCGTCAAGACGCTCAACACCCAGGCCAGCAGCCTGTGGGGCAAGGCCCTGATCGGGCTGGAATACGCCCTCAAGCGCACCGGCCCCATGAGCATGGCGCCCTCGCAACTCGGCGCCTTCACCCGCAGCGACCCGGCCCAGCCTTACCCCAACATCGAGTACCACGTGCAGCCGCTCAGCCTGGAGGCCTTTGGCGAACCGCTGCACAGCTTTGACGCCTTCACCGCCAGCGTGTGCAACCTCAACCCCACCAGCCGCGGCACGGTGCAGATCAAAAGCGCGCAGTTTGACGCCGCCCCGGCCATCGCCCCCAACTACCTGAGCACCGAGGCCGATCGCCAGGTGGCGGCGGACTCGCTGCGCGTCACACGGCGCATCGTGGCGCAATCCGCACTCGCCAAATACCAGCCCGAGGAATGGAAGCCCGGCGTGCAGTACCAGACCGACGCTGACCTGGCCAAGCTGGCCGGTGACATTGCCACCACCATCTTTCACCCGGTGGGCACCACCAAAATGGGCACCGCCAACGACCCCATGGCGGTCGTGGATTCGCGTTTGCGCGTGCGCGGACCCAACGGCGCGTTGATTGCCGGGCTGCGCGTGGTCGACGCCGGTGTGATGCCGCTCATCACCAGCGGCAACACCAATTCGCCCACTTTGATGTTGGCTGAAAAGGCCGCGCAGTGGATTGCCGAAGACGCCACCCCCGTGCGGTAACCGGGTATTCCCGACAAGGGTATTTCCTGATGGGCAAAGCGATGACTGGGCGCTAAAGTCACGCCATTCGTTCAGGGGCCACTGGCCCACTGATCGAGAGGCCCCAGGAGACAAGCCCCAAGGGGTACACACAAAAAAGTGGCGCATCCACCAATAGAAGCGTTGAACAAGGCACCGGCAACCCCGGTGCCTTTTTTAATGCCAAATCGCCCTCTAGCCCTCGCCAGATATGCCTGAGTAGCTACTTTTATAGGAGTGAATGTGGGTGCGACAATGCCCCCATGGAACTCCTGATTGTCTCGGTGGCCTCGCTTCTGGCCGGTTTTGTGGATTCGATTGTGGGCGGTGGCGGCCTGAT
>CAZLRQ010000106.1:0-8255 GCA_964562035.1 uncultured Rhodoferax sp.
GGACCTTCACGTTGTAGTCCACCACGCGTTTGACTGCGACCAGGACTTTCATTGCGATGACTCCAAAGGTTTATAAATTTGCTGATTTACTTGACGTATACGTCAACTCGATGATTCTATGCCGCGGCACTTGCCAGCTTGGTCACCCTCACGACAATCTGCCTGATCCTCGAAAATAGAACGATCGTTCTTTTTTAAATTATAGCCAGATGGTGAGTAAACCGTCAGGCCTTGGAAGCCTGCACATGCACCACGCGCTGGGGAAACGGAATGTCAATGTGGTGTTCACGCAGCGCACGCAAGATACCCAGGTTGATCAACGAGCGCAGGTTGTCGGTGCCGTTTTCGGGATCACCGATCCAGTAGCCTACCCGCAGCTCCAGCCCGTCTGCGCCAAAGGACGACAGCCCTACCGAGGGCGCGGGTTCGCGCAGCACACGCTCGTGCCCCAAGGCCACCTGCCTGAGCAACTCCATGGCCCGGTCGACATCCGTGTCGTAAGCCACCGAAACCGTCGTCGATTGCCAGACGCGAGAGTCTGCCAAAGACAGGTTTTCAACCCGGTTGATGATCAACATCTCGTTGGGCACGATGGACTCCCGCCCCGCCAACGAGCGAATAACGGTGTAGCGCGCGTTGATCTGCGTGATGATGCCTTCAAAGTTATCCACCCGCACGTTGTCGCCAATGCGCATGCTGCGTTCCGCCAAAATCACAAAACCGCTGACATAGTTGGCCGCCAGTTTTTGCAGGCCAAAGCCCACGCCGACGCCAATGGCACCGCCCAAGACCGACAAGGCCGTGAGGTCAATGCCCACCGCCGACAGGGCCATCAACAGGCCCACAAACATCAACAGGCTGCGCGTGGCATTGCTCACCGCCTTGCGCAAAGACAGCTCCCCGCCTGTGGCATGGCGCAGCAAACGGCTCTCGATGGCCGATGAAATCCAGAGCGTGACAATCAACACCGCCACGGCCGTCAGCGTGCCTTCGATCATGGTCCGCACGGACAGGGTGGTGCCACCCACCTTCCACGTGATCTGGTCCAGCTCCTCCAAAATCAAGGGCAACAGGCCGCTCACCCACAGCACCATGGCCGCCCAGACAAACCATGAAATGGTGCGCTCCAGCAGCTTGACCATCGGCGTGTTGTTGAACGCCACTTGCAACACCTTGACCCCGACCCGAATCACAAGCAGCGCCAGCAGCACCGGAATAGCCAACTGAAACACGGCCAGTGGCATGACGCGCGCCAACAAGGCCTGCGCCAAATAAGCCAGACACAGCAGCAAAGCGGGGAACAGAACCCCGTCCACAATGCGCCGGCCAAACAAAATGGAGCTGCGGTCTTGCCAACCCAAGGCTTTGAGCGCCAACGTGGAAAGCAACCAGGCGCCCAGACCACAGGCCGCCAGCGTGCCCAGTTCAGTCAGGGCCGCGGGCTGTGCCAGTGCTTGTAACCAACCCTCCAGGTCTTTGATGCGCGCCGCCTCAGACATCAGCCAAAACCCGAATGTGGGCTTCCACACTGCGTGCCAAAGCACTCAGGGCGTAGCCACCTTCAAGGCAGGAGACGATTCGGCCCTTGGCGTGGCGGTGCGCCACGGCTTTCAGTTGCTGGGTAATCCAGGCGTAATCTTGTTCGACCAATCCCATTTGCCCCATGTCGTCTTCGCGGTGGGCATCAAAGCCCGCGCTGATGAAGATCATTTCAGGTTTGAAGGCGTCCAGCCGCGGCAGCCACTGGCTCTCCACCAACTCGCGCACCGCCATGCCTTTGGTGTAAGCCGGCACCGGCACATTCACCAGGTTATCGGCAGTGGAGTGCACATAGTCCAACGGGTAAAAAGGGTGTTGGTAAAAGCTGGCCATGAGAAAGCGCTCGTCACCGGCCACGATGTCTTCGGTGCCGTTGCCGTGGTGCACATCAAAATCAATGATGGCCACTCGTTTGAGGCCGTGTCGCTCAACGGCGTATTTGGCGGCAATGGCCACGTTGTTAAAAAAGCAAAAGCCGCTGGCTTTGTCCCGGCTGGCGTGGTGGCCCGGCGGGCGCACGGCGCAAAAAGCGTTTTCAACCTCACCCGCAATCACCGCGTCAGTCGCTGCAATGGCGGCACCTGCAGCGCGCAGCGCGGCGTCCCAAGTGTAGACATTGATGGAGGTGTCGGGGTCCACCTGGGCATGGGTGGGCCCCCCAGCATTGATCTCCTCTTTCAAAGAGTCGCTGAGGCCGCGAATCGACGCCACATGCATGCGGCCGTGGGCCAGTTCAAGGTCGGTCAAGGGCGCGGTCGGGGCTTCGCGCCGGTCCAACGCATCGCCAACACCGGAGATCAACAGACGGTCTTCAATCGCGTCCAGCCGCTCGGGGCACTCAGGGTGGCCAGGCCCCATCTCGTGTTTACGGCAATCCGGGTGGGTGTAGTACGCGGTCATTGTCACGCTGGGAATCTCCGTCTCAATTATTTTTGGTAACGTCGTGTCATGGATACACAACAAAAACTGAAATCACTGCTGAATCAGCTTAACACGGTGATTGTTGGCAAATCTGTGCAAACGCAAGACTGTGTGGCTTGTCTGTTGGCAGGCGGTCATTTATTGATTGAAGACGTGCCTGGTGTGGGAAAAACAACGCTGGCGCATGCCCTGGCCCGCACCTTTGGCCTGCAGTTTTCCCGGGTGCAGTTCACGTCGGATTTGATGCCCAGCGACCTCTCCGGGGTGTCCATTTACGAGCGCGGCAAAGAGACCTTCGTGTTTCACCCCGGCCCCCTGTTTGCGCAGGTTTTGCTGGCCGATGAGATCAACCGCGCCAGCCCCAAAACGCAGAGCGCTTTGCTGGAAGCCATGGAAGAAAAGCAGGTCACCGTGGAAGGCGAAACCCGCCCCCTGCCCTCGCCTTTTTTTGTCATTGCCACCCAAAATCCGCACGACCAACTGGGCACCTATGCGCTCCCGGAGTCGCAACTTGACCGCTTTTTAATGCGCATTTCACTGGGCTACCCCGACCGTGCGGCTGAACGCGCCCTGCTGGCCGGCCAGGACCGCCGCGATCTGGTGGACGCCCTGCCCAGCTTGTTGACGGCGGCCGAGTTGGCCGCGTTGCAGGCGGCCGTGCTGGCCGTTCACACCGCGCCGTCTTTGCTGGACTATGTGCAAGACCTGATTGCAGCCACGCGCTCTGGCCAGTGGTTCCTGATGGGACTGAGCCCGCGCGCCGGCATTGCCGTGGTGCGGGCCGCCAAGGCGCAGGCGCTGCTCAACGGCCGTGACTACGTGGCCCCGGACGATGTGCAGGCCGTGTTGCCACAAACCATTGCGCACCGCCTGATCCCCCTGGGCGATGCTGGCCGGGGGGCCGTGGAGCAGGTGCGCGCCATGGTGGCCGCGGTGCCGCTGCCCTGAGCGATGGCACCCGTCGCCCTGACTTCAGATTCGCCACGCCGGCCGTTATCAGGTTTTGCTGGTCCGCTAGTTGGCCTGCGCGCACGTCTGCAACGCTGGTTTGAAGCGCGCTTGCCTCTAGCCGACAGCGTCACCTTGACCCAGCGAACCGTCTATATCTTGCCCACGCGACCGGGCTTGATGTTGGGCGCCACCTTGGTGGTCATGCTGATCGCCTCGATCAATTACCAGCTCAATCTGGGCTATGTGCTGACCTTTTTGCTGGCCGGTAGCGCCGTGGTAGCAATGCATTTAAGCCACGCGACCTTGCGCGGCTTGAATCTGAATTTAATAGCACCTGAGCCAGTATTCACGGGGGCTTCAGCCATTATTGGCATAAAACTCTCACACCCCGAGCAACGCACGCGTTACGGTATTGGCCTGGCGGTGCAAGGCTCAGGGCAGTGGACATGGACGGATGTACCACCGCAGGGCAGCAGCACGGTGCAAGTGGCCTTCAGCCCAACGCGCCGCGGCGTGCACCGCGTGCCCACCCTGACCGCCGAAACCCGCTTTCCGCTGGGTACTTTTCGGGTGTGGACGGTGTGGCGGCCAGCCGCCCAGGTGCTGGTTTACCCTGCGCCGGAGTTACCCGCGCCGCCCTTGCCGCCCGGCGAGCTGCAATCGCGCGGCACGGTCAGTGCAGTCCGGCAGGCCTCCGGTGATTTTGATGGGGTGCGGGCCTACCGCCGCGGCGACCCGCTGAAACGCATCGTCTGGAAAAAATGGGCCAAGTCGGATGAATTGGTCAGCCGGGAGGCCAGCCAAGCCCACGGCCAGACTCTGTGGCTGGACGCGCGCGAAACCAGCCTGGCAGACCCTGAAAAACAACTTTCCCGCCTGTGCGCCTGGGTTTTGCAAGCTGACCAGGCCGAGCTGGACTACGGCCTGCGCCTGAACGGCCTTGAAATCGCTCCTGCCAGTGGCGAGGCCCACAAAAAGCGCTGCCTTCAGGCGCTGGCGCGCCAATGAGCACGACCTTGCCAACCGTACGGCGCTGGCTGGCCGCCCCCGCCCAACTGCCCCGGGACAGCCGCGACACCTTGTTCATGCTGATGGTGATTTTTTGGGTGGTGTTGCCGCAGGTGGCCAACCTCCCGCTCTGGTGCACGGCGCTGAGCGCGGGTGTGCTGGTGTGGCGCGGCTGGCTAGCCTGGGCCGCACGGCCCTTGCCGTCCCGTTGGTGGTTGCTGGGTCTGCTCGGTCTGACGCTGGGCGCCACTTGGTTCAGCCACAAAACACTGCTTGGGCGCGATGCGGGGGTGACCCTGATTGTGGTTTTGCTGGCCCTGAAAACCCTGGAGCTGCGGGCCCGACGTGATGCCTTTGTGGTGTTCTTCTTGAGTTTTTTTGTCATTCTGTCCAACTTCTTTTTCTCCCAGTCTCTGCTGACCGCCGCGGCCATGTTGGTCGCCACGCTGGGCTTGCTGACCGCGCTGGTCAACGCGCACATGCCCGTGGGCAAGCCGCCACTGCGCGACGCTGCCAAGATTGCCGGATGGATGGCGCTGCTGGGCGCGCCCATCATGGCGGTGCTGTTTGTGCTGTTTCCCCGCATGGCGCCGCTGTGGGGGGTGCCGGGCGATGCCATGAGCGGGCGCAGCGGTTTGTCCGCCACCATGCAGGTCGGCACCATCGCCAGCCTGGCGCTGGATGACAGCATTGCCATGCGCATCCGCTTTGAGGGCGAGGTGCCGCGCCAGTCCAGCCTGTACTTTCGGGGCCCCGTGCTGTCCACCTTTGACGGGCGCACCTGGCAGCCCTTGCGCTCAAACTTTCCGCGCCGCATGCAGCCTGCGGCTGATTTGCAGGTGCAAGGGACGGCCATCAATTACCAGGTCACGCTGGAACCCAACAGCCGGCCCTGGCTGCTGATGCTGGACGCCGCCACCTCACCACCCAGGCTGCCCGGATTTGAGCCGGTCATGACCTCCGAACTGCAGTGGCTCACCAACCGCCCGATCTCCGAGCTGCTGCGTTACCGCGCGCAAAGCTATGCGGACTTCAAACATGGCCCCCTGCGTGCCACAGCCGGCCTGCAAGACTATGTGGAGCTGCCCGCCAGCTTCAACCCGCGCACGCTCCAGCTTGCTGCCGACCTGCGGCGCGAGGTGGGCAGCACCACGGCCGACAACCAGCGGCTGGTCACCGCGGTGCTGGAGCGCCTGCGCCGCGGCGGCTACAGCTACACCCTGGAGCCGGGTGTTTTTGGCGAGCACAGTGCCGACGAGTTCTGGTTTGACCGCAAAGAAGGGTTTTGTGAGCACATCGCCTCATCTTTTGTGATTCTGATGCGGGCCATGGACATACCTGCGCGCATCGTCACGGGTTACCAAGGGGGTGAACTCAATGCGCTGGATGGCTTTTTTGTGGTGCGCCAGCGCGATGCCCATGCCTGGACCGAGGTTTGGCTGGATAACCAGGGCTGGGTGCGGGTCGACCCGACTTCAGCGGTGGCCCCGGGACGCACTGGTACTTTGCAGCGCCTGCAGTCACCGCCCGGCCTCATTGGTGGCGCCTTGCTGGGCACCGTCAACCCCGCTTTTGCCTTGCAAGTACGGGCCGTGTGGGACGCCATGAACAACGGATGGAACCAGTGGGTGCTCAATTACACCGAGGGCAAGCAGCTCAACCTGTTAAGCCAGCTTGGGTTTGAGTCACCCAGTTGGGAAGACCTGATCTATGTGCTGGCGGCCTTGTTGGCCTTATCTAGCTTCGCGGGCGTTGGCTGGACGGTCTGGCAGCGCCAGCGCCACGACCCTTGGCTCAGGTTGTTGTCGGAGGCGGCGTTCAGGCTGACGGCCATGGGCATCAAGCTGCCGGCACAATGTCCACCGCGTCAAATGGCGCGGCAACTGGAGCAACAACTTGGCTTGGCGCACCCTGGTCTTCCGGCGATTCGCGATTGGCTGCTCCAGTTGGAGACTTTTCGCTACGCGCCCAACACCGGCCCCGCCTCTGCCAAGACGCGCCTGGCTACACTTCAACGCGACTTCAAACAACTACCTTGGCCTCTGTGATTTCTACCCATTCATCGCGCTCACCGCTGCTAATTGCTATATTTTTTATAGCTACTAGTGCTTTATCCACGGGGGCTACAGCCCAAAAACATCAAAAATCCAAAGTAAATGCCAGCCAGCGGACAACCCAGCCGGCTTTGCCAGGCCCGGCCTATTCGCAGCGTGCCGATGCCATGCTGGCGGCCGATGACATCGCGCTCCGTCGGCAACTGGACCCCGCCTGGGTACGTGCGGCCATTGGCCAGGCTCGGTATTTGCCCCAAGTTGCCAAATACATCCAGCCGCCCCCCGTTGGCACCGCCAAAAACTGGCGTGTGTACCGCAGTCGCTTCATTGATGCGCACCGCATTCAAGCGGGTGTGAAATTCTGGCAGGAGAACCGGGACAGCCTGTCGCGCGCCGAACGTGAAACCGGCGTGCCCGCTGAGATCATCGTGGGCATCATTGGTGTGGAAACTATCTATGGTCAGCAGATGGGCACATTTCGCGTGATGGATTCGCTGACCACACTGGCTTTTGACTTCCCGACCACCCATCCCCGCGCGGCTGAACGAAGCGTTTTTTTCAAAAATGAACTCGAGCAGTTTTTAAGCCTGACACACCGCACCGCGGTGGACCCCATGACGCTGCAAGGCAGCTTTGCAGGCGCCATGGGCATGCCGCAGTTCATGCCCTCCAGTTGGAGCAAATACGCGGTTGATTTTGATGGCGACGGCAAAGTCGACCTGTTCAAGAACACCGCAGATGTGATCGGATCAGTGGCTAATTATTTTGTGGCTTTCAAGTGGCAAGCCGGCATGCCCACTCACTACCCCGTCACGTTTGACGCCCAGACGCTGGACATGGAAGCCCTGATGGCGCCTGACATTTTGCCCACGTTCAGTGCTGCCAGCTTCACAAGCAAAGGGGCCATTCTGGGAAGTGAGGGTCTGCAACACAAGGGCCCGCTGGCCCTGGTGGAATTGCAAAACGGAGACGCGGAGCCCAGCTACGTCGCGGGCACAGAAAACTTTTATGCCATTACGCGCTACAACTGGAGCAGTTACTACGCCATGGCGGTAATTGAACTCGGACGCGACATCAAAGCGGCCCTGCCTGACTAGCAAGAGCCCTGTTTGGAGCAGCTTTCGGGCCGCTCATCCGCCGCCATGGGGCAGCGGTTCACCTCAAACGGCGACATGGAGAGCATGGTCGTGAGAATGCCGCCGGCCATGGCCACCGCCCAAAACACAAAGAACGCCAGGGTGTAAACACCCTCTGGCGACAGCGCCACCGGCTGGCCAAACCAGTGCAGGTCCTGCGGGTCGACCAGGACAAAAACCAATGCTTCCAAAACGCAAGCCACCAAAAAAGCCGGCCATGTGATCCACATGATTCGTTGTGACAACATTATTTTTCTCCCGATGGGCTAGAGCCACTCACGCTTACTTGACCGGTTCAACAGACGGCGGTGCGACGCCCGTTGCCGCATGGTTGCGCGCCTGCCCTGCGGGCGCCAAACTGGCAGCGGCCGCCTTGGCGTCCAGCGTTTGGTTGATCTCAATGCCCCGACGGTAGTAGTCTTGTGAAACCACGGGGTCAGGCCGCGTCACGGCGAGGTAAATGGTGACAAAGCAGGCCACCACGACCACGGCTGGGCCCCCGACCACCATCCAGACATGCCCGTATTTCCACCAAGGGCCGGACGACTTGAATGTGTTTTCTTGCATAACGGTCCTTTAAAGATTCAACGAGGGATCATGAAAACCGACTTCTCCACCAGGTTCCCCGGCGTGTCCAGCGACTCAA
>CAZLRQ010000107.1:0-8189 GCA_964562035.1 uncultured Rhodoferax sp.
CCAGCGATACGAAGTCTGCTTGCATGCCTTGGTGGCGACGGTCCACCAGCACCACAGGTTTGCCGTGGCGCGCCGCTTCTGCCGCGGCCTTGGCGTCGCGGCCCAAAGTGTTCAGTATGAAGCCCTCCACCTGATAGGCCGTGAGGGCTTCAATCGCTTCACTTTCGCGCTGGCTGTCGTTGCCCAGGTTGAACAGCATCAGCAAGTACCCCGCTTCCTGGCAGGCTTTTTCAGCGCCCCGCAGTACCGCCACCGAGAAGGGGTTGGTGACATCCGCGACCACCAGGCCAATCAGGCGGGAGCGTCCGCGCTTGAGCGCCTGGGCCATTGGACTGGGGCTGTAGGCCAGGGCGGCAATGGCCACTTCGACGCGCGAGGCAATGTCTTTGGTCAGCAGCTTGTCGCGGTGATTGAGAAATCTTGACACCGTTGCTTTGGAGACGCCTGCAGCGCGTGCCACATCAGCAATCGTGGCGCGTGCAGTCGTTGGCGGTGTCGATTCAGCGGTTGAATTTTTTTTGCTGGACATCGGTGACCAAGCCTGCTTTTTTAGGGTGTTTCTGAAATCAGTTTCAGTAAATGTTAGCACCTCGGGGTGCCCTTGACGTTGGCGATCAATGCGTCGCCAACGCGTCCCCTCAATGAACAAAGCCCGGTGAAATTCACCGGGCTTTTGATGGTTGTGCTGGCTGTCTTGCTCAGCCGTCTTCAAGCAACAGGGCGGTTCAGTTGCAGGCTTTTGGGTTGACGATGTCGCGCAGCATGTCGGTGTTGAGAATGCGCACATGGCGCTGTTTGACTTCCACAATGCCGTCTTCCACGAATTTGGAGAAGGTGCGGCTCACGGTTTCGAGTTTTAGCCCCAGATAACTGCCAATTTCTTCCCGCGTCATGCGCAAAATCAGCTCGGACTGCGAAAACCCCCGGGCATGCAGGCGCTGAACCAGGTTCAGCAAAAAGGCGGCCAGCCGTTCTTCGGCCCGCATGCTGCCCAGCAACAGCATCACCCCGTGTTCCCGCACAATTTCACGGCTCATGATTTTGTGCACATGGCGCTGCAGCGCATTCACCTCACGCGACAGCTCCTCAATGCGGTCAAACGGCATCACGCACACTTCGGCATCTTCCAGCGCCACGGCGTCACAGGTGTGGTGGTCGTTGACGATGCCGTCCAGCCCGATGACCTCGCCGGCCATCTGAAAGCCGGTGACTTGGTCACGGCCGTCTTCCGAGGCCACGCAGGTCTTGAAAAAGCCGGTGCGAATGGCGTACAGGCTGGTGAATTTCTCGCCGTTGCGAAACAGCGTGGTGCCGCGTTTGATCTTGCGGCGGGCCGCAACAACTTCGTCCACCCGGTCCAGTTCTTCCTGGCTCAGGCCCAGCGGCATGCACAGTTCCCGCAAATTGCAGTTGGAACAGGCGACTTTGATGGTTTGTGGATTCATGAAAGTCATTTTGGCATCAATCGCGCTGCATGCCTGATGGCGGTCAATTTTCGTGGGCGCGGTTTTGTGCGCTTATTTGACGGTGATCAAGAAACCTATCGGCCTTTCAGGGCATATTCTGAAAAAATCCCGAGGACTCTTAGAACTATGAACGTCGTTGTCACTGAACCTGTTTCTGAAGACCTGTTGCGCCGGTTTGACGTCTCTGGCCCGCGCTACACCTCTTACCCCACGGCGGATCGTTTCGTGGAGGCCTTCACGGTGGACGATTACACCCAGGCCCTGACCCAGCGCCGCACCGGCCCGGCCGCCATGACGCTGCCCCTGTCGTTGTACGTGCACATCCCCTTCTGTGAGTCCCTGTGCTACTACTGCGCCTGCAACAAGATCATCACCAAACACCATGAGCGCGCGGGTGAGTATTTGCGTTATTTGAGCCGCGAGGTGGACCTGCACACCCAGCACATGGGCATGGGTCAAACCGTCTCGCAATTGCACCTGGGCGGGGGTACGCCCACCTTTTTGTCTGACGACGAGTTGCGCAGCCTGATGGCCATGCTGCGCCGCAACTTCACCCTGGCGCCCGGCGGCGAGTACTCGATTGAAGTCGACCCGCGCACCATTGACGCCTCGCGTCTGGACACGCTGGCCGAGTTGGGTTTCAACCGGCTGAGTTTTGGTGTGCAGGACTTTGACCCCGCTGTGCAGCAGGCCGTGCACCGCGTGCAACCCGCCGAGCAGGTGTTTGCCTTGGTGGAGGCGGCTCGCCAGCGCGGGTTTGACTCGATCAATGTGGATCTGATTTACGGCCTGCCCAAGCAAAGCCCGGAGTCGTTTGACCGCACGCTGGCCCAAGTGAACGCCTTGCGGCCGGAGCGCATTGCGCTGTATGCCTACGCCCACCTGCCCGAGCGCTTCAAACCGCAGCGGCGCATTGCCACGGTGGAACTGCCCAGTGGCAGCGCCAAGGTGGCCATGCTGGCGCGCTCCATGGCCGCGTTCATGGGGGCGGGCTATGTGTATGTGGGCATGGACCACTTTGCGCTGCCCACCGATTCGCTGGCGGTGGCCAAGCGGCAAGGGCGGCTGCACCGCAATTTTCAGGGCTACAGCACCCAGCCTGATTGCGACCTGATTGCGCTGGGCGTGTCGTCCATTGGCCGCATTGGCGCCACCTACAGCCAGAACGCCAAGACGCTGGAAGAGTATTACGACTTTTTGAACCAGGGGCGCTTGCCGGTGGTGCGCGGCTTGGCTTTGTCACGCGACGACCTGATTCGCCGGGCCGTGATCATGGCGCTGATGTGCCAGGGCCAGGTGCTGTTCGAGTCGATCGAGCTGGCTTACCTGGTGGATTTCAAAAACTATTTCGCCTCCGAGATGGAGGCCCTGCAAACCCTGGCCGACCAGGCACTGGTGACGCTGGACGACAGCGGCATTCAAGTCACGCCGACGGGCTGGTTTTTTGTGCGGGCCGTGGCCATGGTGTTTGACCGCTACTTGCAGACCGACCGCACCCGGGCCCGGTTTTCCAAAATCATCTAACCTCTGAGGGATGCAAACCTCTCTCGCTGTTACCGCACTTTTGATGGGCCTGGCCGGTGGACCGCACTGTGTGGCCATGTGCGGCGCGGCCTGCGCCGGTATAGGCCAGGCAGCGGGAGCCCGCAAAACTGAAGCGCTGTGGGGATTTCAGTTGGGCCGGGTGCTGGGTTATTCCGCCCTGGGCGCGGTGGCCGGGGTGTCGATGCAGGGGTTTGGCTGGCTGGCGGTGCAGACCGTGGCCCTGCGCCCGGTCTGGACGCTGTTGCATGTGACTACCTTTGTTTTTGGGTTGCTGTTGATGTGGAAAGCGCAGCAGCCGGTGTGGCTGGAGCAGGCGGGCCGAAAAATCTGGGCGGGAGCCCGCACACTGGCCTTTGGCCGCGGCCGGGGCGCGCCCGTGGTGGTGGGCGCCCTGTGGACCTTTTTACCCTGCGGTTTGCTGTACTCGGCCTTGCTGGTGGCGGCCTTGGCGGGCAGTGCGATTGAAGGCGCGGCCGTGATGGCGTTGTTTGTGGTGGGCACCAGCGTGTCGATGATGGCGGGACCCTGGTTGTTTTTGCGCTTGGGAGGCGGCGGCGCTGGCAACTGGGGCGTGCGGTTGGCGGGCCTGGCGCTGGCGGCCAGCGCGGCGTGGGCCGTCTGGATGGCTTACACCGATGTGAATGGCCTGTTTTGCGCACCGCCGTCTTGAGCAAGCTACCGCTCGCAGCAGCCTGCCATCGCGCGCCTCGTTCAGCGCACCTTCACCCGGTCCCCGTCTTGTAATTGGCTGTCGGGGTAAACCACCACCTCGGTGTCCACGGCCAGGCCCGATTTGACCCAGGCGTCTTGCCCATTGCGCGCAGCCACTTCCACTTCCCGCAATTCAGCCCGGCCACCGGCCAGCACAAACAGGCCCGACCTGGCGCCCACCGGAAACAGCGCGCTCACCGGCACTTTCACGGCTTTTTCCACCACTTGCACCAGCAGGCGCACGTCCACCTTGAACCCGTCACCCAGCGTGGCCCATTGCTCGGGCGGCGAGGTGATGTCAATCACCACGTTGACCCGTTGCTCCTCAACCCCGAGCGCGGACACCTTGGTGAACGCGCCTGGCTCAACGCGCCGCACCACACCCGCCAGATGGCCCGGCCCGCCCCAGTGCGCCAGTTGCACCGGCGTGCCCGGCTGAATCTGAGGCGCGTCTTCGGTCAGGATGTCCACCACCACCTCCAGTTGCTGCGGATTGCCAATCTCCATCAAAGGCGTACCGGCGGCCACCCGGCCCTCGCTGGTCTGCCAGATTTTCAGCACCTGCCCCTGCACAGGCGCGCGAATGGCATAAGGCGGTGTGTGGATGCTGGTTTGACTCATTGGCCGCAGGGCGGCGCGGGCCTGGTCCAGCGTGTAGCGCGCTGCCACTTCTTCTTGCTGGGCGCTTTCCAGCTCTTTTTGGCGCAAAGTCACATTCAACCGGGCCGTTTCATGCTGGGTCGGTGAAATAAAGCCCTGCTGCAGCAAGGTCTGGCTGCGCTGCAGGTCGGCCTGCGTTTGGGCCAGGGCGGCGCCCGCCCGCGCCCGGTTGGCCTGGGCTTTGGCCAAAGTGGCTTGCAGGGCGCTGCTGCGCGCCACTTCTTCGGCGCGGGTGCGCTCGTCCAGCAGGGCGGGCACCGTGGGCCACAGGGTGGCCACCACCGCGCCGTACGCTACGGCGTCGCCTTGCTTCAAGGGTGAGCGTGCCAGTTGGCCGGTGAGGGGGGTGGAGACCAGGTAGCGCTCGCGCAAGCGGGTTTGGCCGTCCTCTTGCACGGCGCGCTCAAAGCGGCCCAGGGTGACCCGGGCGGTTTCCACCTCGGTGGGGGCGGGCAGGAAGGCCCACACCAGCAGCGTCAGCACCAACAAGGCCAGGGCGCCAAAACCCACTTTTTTCGTCATGGTGTCTCCTGTTTCATGCGGTGGTGGGCGCGTCATTCCCGTGTTTTCAGCACGCCCACCAGGTCCAGCGTGTCCACCCGGCGGCGCACAATCAGCGCGCTCACCCCGCCGGCCACCAGCACCGACAGCGCGGCATAGGCATAGGTGGCGGGGGAAATCACGATGGGGAAGAAAAACTCGTCTGACTGAATCAGGTGGACGATGGTGGCGGCCAAGCCATAGCCCAGCGCCATGCCCAGTGGCAAGGCCAGCGCAATTTCAATCGCCAGTTCACCCAGCAAAAAGGCCGACACCTCGCCCCGCGTGAACCCCAGCACCCGCAGGCTGGCCAGCTCCCAGGCGCGCTCCGCCAGCGCAATGCGGGCATTGTTGTAGACCACGCCAATGGCGATGACGGTGGCAAAACTGGTCAGGATCAAACTGAACACCAGCACATTGCGCGCGGTCACGTCTTCAATATTGCGTTGCATCACCGACTTGCTCACCGCCAGCGCCACCCTGGGCAGTTCCTTGAGCTCATTTAGCAGGTCGGCCTCTTGGGCCCGCACCACCGACACCGTTACCTGGCTCACCAGGTCGCCCTCGCGCAGCAAGCGGTTCAGGGCGCGGCGCTCCAGGTAGGCGTTCATGCCCATCATTTCGGTGACCAGGCCGGTGACCGGCAGGCTGACAACTTCGCGGCGGCCCTCCAGAAATTCCACGCGCACCAGGTCGCCGGGCTGCACGTGCAGCCGGTCGGCCAGGCGGTTGGTGAGCAACAGGCCGTCGCGCGGCGCAGTGTGCACCTGGTGCCCCAAGCCCACAATGCGGTGCAACTCGGGCTGCTCGGGCTTGCCTTGCAGGCTGCCGCGCCAGTGCTGGTTGGCGTGCACCAGCCGCACAGGGCTGTCACGCGCCCCCTCCACAGCAGTCACTTGGGGCAAGCGCGCCACTTCGTGCAGAACCTGCGCCGGGCTGGCCTCGGTCAGGCCGATGATCACGTCCCCGCGCAGCACCTGGTTGAACTGGGTGGTGAGCAGCATGGCAATCGAGTCGCGCCAAAAGGCCCCGGTGATGACGATGGCCATCGCCACGGCAATGCCCAGCGTGGTGAGAACGGTGCGCAGCGGGCGGCGCTCCATGGTGCGCAGAACCATGCGGGCGCCCGGACTCAATGCGCTGTGCCAGCCCCAGCGCTCCAGCAACAAGGGCTTGTAAACACCGGGCGAGGGCGGGCGCATGGCCTCGGCCGGCGCCAGCGTGACGGTGGCACGAATGGCCTGCAACGTGGCCAGCACGGCGGCCAGTACCGCCACGCCAATGGCCGCCAGCACCAGTGCCGGGCGCAGCCGGTAGGCCAAGTCAGGGAAACGAAACACCTCGGCGTACAAGCCGACAAAGCTGTGCCCCAGCACGGCCCCCAACGCCACGCCCAGCACCACCCCCAGCACCACGATGACCATCACCAACTTCAGATAGTGCACGCCAATGGCCGCGTTGTCGTAGCCCAGCGCTTTCAGGGCGGCAATTTGCTCACGCTGCGTCGCAATCTGGCGGCCCAGCACCACGTTGAGCAAAAAACCTGCCACTGCCAGAAAAATGCTGGGCAGCACCGTGCCCAGCACCCGCTGTTCCTTGATTTCGGAATTGACAATCAGGTGCGACATTTGCTGGTCGCGCCCATGCGCGCTGATGCCGCCATAGGGGGCGAGCAAGCGGTCCAGCGCGTCAATCACCGGGCCTTCGGTGGCGCCCGGTGCCAGCCGCACCGCCACCTGGTTGAACGCGCCGGCCATGTTGTACGCCGCTGCCAGCGCCCGGCGGTCCAGCCAAAAAATGCCAAAGCCGCGCTGGTCGGGCGAACCCGCCATGCCGGCAAAGATGTACTCCGGTGACAAGGCAATGCCCACCACCAGCAAAGTCTCGCGTTTGCCGTTGATCAAGGCCTGCAGCCGGTCGCCCGGTTTGAGCTGCCGCTCAGTAGCAAACGCCTCGGACACCAGCGCCTCCAGCGCGCCGCTGGCGTGCCCGGCCACCATGCGGCCGCTGCGCAGGTGCACCCGGTTCAGGCGCGGGGGTGCCTGTGCGTCCAACCCAATCAGCCGGCCAATGATGGGGTCGGCCACCCCGGGCAGGTTGATGGGCACCACGTGGCTCAATGACGTTTCCACATGCGCGGCGCCCGCCATGGCTGCCAATTGGCTTTCCAGTGCCAGCGGCGCGCGTTTGAGCGTGGCAAACACGTCGGCAAAACGCGCCTCCTGGTAATACCGGTCACGCGACGTGGCCAGTGAGTCATAAGCGCTGAAGCTGGCCATGAAACCCGCAATGCCGCTGGCCACCACCAGCGCAATGGTCAGCGCCTGGCTCCACATCAGGCGCAGGTCGCGGAGTAGTTTGCGGTCCAGGGCTTTCATGGCGCGGGCTCACCAGGACAACTCTGAGGGCTGCAGTTTGTGGGTGTTTTCCACCACCCGCTGAATGCGCCCGCCACCCAGGTACAGCACCCGGTCGGCCATGCCGGCAATGGCGGCGTTGTGGGTGATGACGATGGCGGTGGTGCCCATCTCGCGGTTGATGCGCTCAATCACTTCCAGCACCAGCTTGCCGGTGACGTAGTCCAGCGCGCCCGTGGGTTCGTCGCACAGCAGCACCTCCGGGCGCTTGACGATGGCGCGGGCAATGGCCACGCGCTGCTGCTCGCCCCCCGAGAGTTGCGACGGAAAGTGGTTCAGCCGGTCCGCCAGCCCCACCAGCGCCAGGGCCTCAATGGCGGGCATGGGGTGTTGGGCAATGTCGGTGACCAGTTCCACGTTTTCGCGCACCGTCAGGCTGGGAATCAGGTTGTAGAACTGGAACACAAAGCCCACGTGCTCGCGTCGGTATTGCGTCAACTGCGCGTCGGTGGCGGCGCTCAGGTCGTGGTCGGCAAAGCGCGCCACGCCGCTGCTGGGGCGGTCCAGCCCGCCCAGAATATTCAGCAAGGTGGATTTGCCGCTGCCCGACGGGCCCAGCAGCACGATGAATTCCCCCCGGTCAATGCGCAGGTCCACGTCCACCAGCGCCGGCACACTGACCTCACCCATCTGGTAAGTCTTGGTCAGCCCCTGGGCCACGAACACCGGCTGGCGCCCTTGGTGGCCATTGGGGGTGGCGGCAAAAGGGTGGGGCGTAGGGGTGGTGGTGAGTGTGTTGGGCACGGTGCAGCTTCTGGAAATAGCGATTCCATCGCTGCACTGTGGCAGCGCCGGTGCCTGCTGCACTTGCGTTTGGTCAAAGTTGCGGGTGCCGCGCGGGCTGCGGCTA